>NZ_JBAEAP010000418.1:0-7145 GCF_056205495.1 Psychrobacillus sp.
AAAGACATAAGGCACGTCAAATACTCCCATTACAGGTACTGTACTTGCCCAAAGAGTTGAAGAATTTACTCCCATCTCTACACCACCAGTTAATATAGACTGGTTCATCTCTTTATCAGTTAATAACTGACCAGATGGATATACTTGCATTTTTATAGCACCACCTGATTTTTCCATAACATCTTTTGCAAATTGTTCAATACCTATTGCCACATGATGATCTGCAGGCAAATTATAGGCTAAGCGAATTGTAGTTTCTTCAAATCCTTTTACATCTGAACTGACTGCCTTAGTTTCTCCATCACTAGAACTACATGCCGATAATAGTAAAGTTACTATAGTGATAAAAGAAAGAGTTTTCCACAGTTTTTTCATTTTATTTCCTCCCTAATAATATTTCTCTCGATATGCCTAATACGTCCCAAAGGGTTCTTCGAAGATAAATTTGCAGCAAAATCTGCTGCATTTATTAATTCATTTAAATCTAAGCCTGTACTAATGTTCATTCGATGAAATAAGTAAACTAAATCTTCTGTTGCTAAATTACCTGCAGCGCCTGGGGCAAAGGGACATCCACCAATTCCAGAAACCGCTGTTTCAAAAATGCGAATACCGGCTTCATAAGCACTGTAGGCGTTTGCCAATCCAAGACCCCTTGTGTCGTGTAAATGAATTGCTACAGCTGTATCACCTACAATACCCAAGACTTCCTCACTTAGGGCTTTTACCTGGTTAGGTGTTGCAATACCTATCGTATCTGCAATAGTAATCCGATCTACACCAATTTCCTTTACTCTTTCCACTAATTCAACAACTTTTGATTTATCCACATCTCCTTCATAAGGACAACCAAAACTAACAGCAATTGAAAAATTAGTCTTAATTCCCGCTTGTTTAGCTTCCTGTTTAATTAATTTAAATTGCTTCAAACTCTCTTCAATCGTGAAGCCAATATTTTTTTGATTAAATGTCTCTGTTGCTGAACTGACCCAGTTTATTTCTGAGAGGTTGAATTCTTTCAGTCGTTGAAATCCCTTATAGTTCGGGACCAATGCAATTGCTTCAAAACTTCCTAATTTTGCTGATTCTTGGACAACCAATTCTGCATCCGCCATCTGGGGAACTTTTTTAGGATGAACAAATGAAGTAATTTCAATAGAGCTAACCCTTGCTTTTAGTAATCTATTAATCAATTCAACTTTTTCTTTAACCGATATAATTTTAGAGTCGTTTTGTAGTCCATCACGAGGACTGACGTCAATAATTTTCACATCGGTCATATTAAATCACTCCCTTTTCTTTAAATGTTTTGAACTCTTCCACTGACATATTTAAAAATTTAGTATAAATTTCTTCGTTATGCTCCCCTAGTTTAGGTCCACTCCACTCAATTTTCCCAGGAGTTTCAGAGAGCTTGGGTACAATTCCAGGCATTAAAACCTGTGCGCCATTTTGTATTTCAATTTTTTGTAACATATCGCGAGCAATGTATTGCTCATCCTCAATAATCTCCTTGATTCCATAAATCGGTCCTACCGGAACAGATGCATTATCGAGAATATGTTGCACTTCTTTTAATGGAAGCTGCCTTGTCCATTCTTCAATAGCACCATCAATAAACTCTACATTATCTGCGCGTCCTTGATTAGTTGAATACAAAGTGTTGGTTGCTATGTCTTCTCTACCAATAGCTTTCATTAATCTCTGAAAAATTTTGTCCCCATTTCCCCCTATGACTATGTGCTTTCCATCTTTGCACATGTATGTATTGGAAGGTGCTATTCCCGGAAGTGTACTACCTGTTCTCTCTCTAACAACGCCTGTTAAATCGTATTCTGGTAAAATTCCCTCTAGTAAACTAAAAACAGACTCATAGAGAGCTACATCAACTAGTTGCCCATTCTTTAAAGGGTGATTATCCCTAGCTCTGAGCGACATAAGAGTACCAATTACAGCATATAATCCAGCTATCAAGTCCCCTAAAGCTATCCCTACTCTGACTGGAGGTAAATCTGGATAACCAGTTAAGTACCTCAAACCTCCAATTGCTTCGGCAACACTTCCAAATCCAGCCTTTTCTTTATACGGTCCGGTCTGACCGTACCCAGAGATTCGCGTCATAATAATTGATTTATTTATTTCTTTAAGGTCTTCATAGCCTAACCCCCATCTTTCTAGAGTTCCTGGTTTAAAGTTCTCAAGAACGACATCCACTTTGCCCACAAGATCCCGAACTATATCCTGTCCTTCAGACTCACGCAAATTTACGGTAATCGACTTTTTATTTCTTGATTGTACGTACCACCAAACGGAAGTATCCTCGTGCATCACCCGCCAACTTCTTAAAGGGTCACCATTTTTAGGTTCTTCTACTTTTATTACTTCTGCACCAAACTCCGCAAACAATTTCCCCGCAAATGGAGCAGCCACTAAATTGCCTAATTCCAATACTTTAATTCCTTCTAACGGTTTTTTTGACGACAATTATTTCACCTCTTTTTTTCTACATAATTCCATAAATAAATTGTAATCGCTTTCAATATGGATTTTCATATACTTACGAGCACCTTCGCTATCTTGATCTACAATGGCTTGAAATATTTTTTGATGTTCTATATAAGCTTGTTCAACATGAAAAGGATTTTCCTCTATTATGGACTTTCTATAAAAACCATTAATACCTCTTAGGTGAGAAACCATACTAATCAGCCATTGGTTATTGCTAGCTTGAACAATTGCCTCGTGAAAATTCAAAAGCTCATCGTCTTTACTAGTTGAACCGGCTTCAAGATTTTTACCTTTAAGCAACGCAGCCCTTATCGTCTCTAATTGTTCTGATGACCTTCTCTTCGCGGCATAAAAAGATGAAAGCGGTTCCATTTCTACGCGACATTCATACATATGTTGAAAATCTTGCATAGTGGGTTTTACTACTGTAACTCCTCCTGTTTTTTTTACTTTCAGAAGTCCATCTTTCTCAAGCATTCTAATTGATTCTCTAATTGGGCTCCTACTAACTTCTAAATCGTTAGATATCTTCTCTTCTATTAATCTTTCACCCGGTCTTAACTTTCCCGTCATTATTTGATTTTTCAAGTAGTTATAAACTTGGGTCTTTAAATTCGGATTTTTTTTTATACCTGTCGACAACATTACCCCTCCCGTTTTAATTGTAGACTGTATACAACTTTCATATTTTAAAGAATAATCAAAAAACTTTAAATAGTCAATATATCTTTTAGCATTAAATGAATTATTATATTTTGCTATGTATTTATAACTGATGAGCCAAATAAAACAACAAACTTTATTTTAATAATTTTGTGGTAGATGGGGAAATCACAACAAAGCAATAAACAGAAAGTCTTATCGGACGATACTTTGGAAATATATACTGATAAAAAATTTTATTAATTACTATTAATCCAAAAGCAATTATAAACTTTGAACATCCTTCTTCTTTATTACTTTTGCCTTAATGGTTTTTGTTTTATTGATTTAAAAAGGGCTATTTTAGTGGGATGAGTGAGACAGATAAGACAACACTAACGCACGGAAGCGATGGTAGTGGCTTATCGCTCACCACACGGAAAGCACCAGATTATCTCTAATCTTTTATTCCCTTAATTTTCATAGTTAGTTGCTCCCTCACTATCTCCCCTAATGCATTTACGGTATCAAATGAATCACCGGGAAACTCAGCTCGGACAAATTCTACCTTTAGCTCCTCACTAACAAGTTGGGCATCTCTCCCGATTTCAAAATATGACTCCATGTCTGCCACCACAGATAAAAGCTCACATGTTACAAATCCGCGAGCTCCCACCTCTACTAGTGATCGAATGATATCCTTCACATCGGGGCCAAGCCAGCCAACCTTACTACTGGCACTGCGATAAGACAACATCCAGTTAGATATACCTGCTTCACTCGCTACTGCCTGAGCCATTGCTTGAAATTGTTCAATATATTTATCATTTCCTTTCGGATTAAGCGGTTGGCTATGAACCGTAAATAATACAAATGCATTTTCTTGCACATGTGCAGGAAGCCATCTAAAGGCACGTCTCAATCGATCGCCATACACCGAAATAATCGCTGGATGCGTATTCCAACCTTTTATATGAATAAGTTCTTTATTAACTCCTGATTTTGCAAGAAAATCCTCTACCTCTTTTTGATACACACCAGCGCCAGTAGGTGAAAATATAGGGTTAACTGAAAAAGTAACAATTGTCTCCACTTGGTCATCTAACATTCTTTGGAGTGTTTCTTCTAAAAACGGAGAAGTGTGCTTGTAGGCATTGTATACTTTGATTGCTTTTGAGTGGCTATTCAATACTTTTTCTAGACCTTGAGCAATTCGCGCGGAATGTGCACCTAATGGGTCATTCGATCCAAACGCACGATATCTTTTTACAAAGTCCTCAATCATCTTTGTCGTTACTTCTTTCCCATGTATGAGGTGGGCAAAAAAATCGGGCAAATCATCTATCGATTTTGGAGCTCCATACGCATAAAAAATAATACCAATCATTGTGCTTTCAACTCCCATCTAATTCAACACCCTTGGAAAACTACATGCCAGTAGTCCACTAACTAAAAAAAAGAAAAGGCCAGTCGCTTTTGACTAACCTTATTATATGAATCATTTTCGATGTTGCTTGCGACTCGCGTAATCGGTTTCTATTCCCTTTTTCCACGATTTATTTATTTTTGCTCCATTACGATAAGAGGAAACAACATCACTAACTGATTCATAATTCAAGCGCGTCCCTTCTTTATCCGCGTGGTATTTAACAGCAAACTCCTCTGTAATCCCAAAGTTAGCAGCAGTTGTAATTGCATCAATATTAGCACCGAGGAATATGAATTCCCAACCGTATTTCTCCTTCTGATATGAAATCATGGAGCGGATTTTTTCATAATTGTACTCACAGCTTGAATTTTCCATCCCATCTGTTGTAATAACAAAGAGCACCCTATTGGCCCGCTCTTCATAGCTTGTTCTCTTTTGTATATTCCCTATTTTCTGTATGGATGACCCAATCGCATCAAGTAAGGCAGTCATTCCACCTACTTGATAGTCTCTATCCATCATGGACGAAACGCCCTTTATATTTATCCTGTCATGTAATAATTCATAGTTATCACTAAATAAAACTGTTGTAACTATAGCCTCTCCCTCCTCCTTTTTCTGTTTAGCAAGCATCGCATTAAATCCTCCTATCGTATCTGCCTCTAATCCAGCCATTGAACCACTCTTATCCAAGATAAATACTAACTCCGTTACATTCTTCTTCATTAGGTTAACCCCCATTTGTTTTTTGTTTACAAATGAATAATATCAATTGAGACAATGTAAAAGGTCGCTTGAAAAGCGACAATTATCTATTCCACATATTGGCGATAATTTTTTTAAGCAAAATAATTGTCATATTTACTTTTCCAATGTAATATAATCCTATCAGTTTAGTAAGAATTAAAGAGAAGGCGGGATAAGCGTGATACAAATGCTCATTACAGGTTTATTTTGTGGGGCGTTATTAGGATTCGTCATGCAACGAGGAAGATTTTGTTTGACTGGCGGTTTCCGTGATATGTACTTAACAAAAGACAATCGCATGTTTTATGCGTTATTAATAGCAATTGCCGTACAAAGTGTCGGTGTGTATACATTAATAGAGTTAGGCGTGTTTGAATTTAATGCTGGTACTCTACCATTAGTTGCAATAATTATAGGATCATTCATTTTTGGTATTGGTATTGTGTTAGCCGGTGGTTGTGCGACGGGAACGTGGTACCGTGCTGGTGAAGGCTTAATCGGGAGCTGGATAGCCTTAGCAGGATATATGCTAATGGCAGCTATTATGAAAACAGGGGTATTAGTACCTTTAAACAATAAAATAAGTTCTTCTCAGCTACCATCTAACTCCATTCCAGAAACACTTGGAATCAACGTATGGATTTTAATAGGTATTCTAGTAGCAGTAGTAGGATGGATCGTCTATAAAGAAGTTACAAAACCAAAAGTTTTTATCCCATCTTTAAAGCCAAAAAGAACTGGATTGGCACATATTTTATTTGAAAAACGCTGGCACCCATTTGTAACTGCAGTTTTAATCGGGGCTATTGCAGTGTTAGCTTGGCCGTTAAGCGTTGCTACTGGACGTATTGGTGGTCTAGGAATTACAACTCCATCAGCTAATATCCTTCAATATTTAACAACAGGAGACACAGCATTTATCAATTGGGGTGTATTTTTAGTCCTTGGTATTTTCATTGGGTCATTTATCGCAGCAAAAGCTAGCCGTGAGTTCCGTTTTAGAATGCCAGATGTTAAAACTGGTATTAATAGCTTTGTTGGTGGTAATTTAATGGGCTTCGGTGCTAGTTTAGCAGGCGGATGCTCAATTGGTAATGGTTTAGTAATGACTGCCATGATGACTTGGCAGGGCTGGATTGCTCTAGCATTTATGATTTTAGGTACTTGGACGGCTGTATACTTCGTTTTTGTACGTGGACGTAAAAAGAATAAAGCAATGAAAGCAAGTGTAAAAACTGCATAAAAAAGGAGAGATTTTGAAATGAAACAAGTATTAGAAGTTATGGGTATGGTTTGTCCATTCCCTTTAGTAGAAGCAAAAGAGGCTATCGCAGAAATGAGCTCAGGTGACGAGCTTGTAATCGAATTTGACTGTACCCAAGCAACTGAAAGTATCCCTCGCTGGGCAGCAGAAGAAGGTCACACAATTACTAACTACGAGCAGCTAAGTGATGCTGCATGGACAATTACTGTTCAAAAGAAATAATAAATTAGGACGATCCAGACATCAGTCAGGGTCGTCCTTTTTTTATGCACCTAACAAGTCTTGGTCAAAGCTAAACAAAGCCTCATTAATTTCAAATATATTATAGTTTTGTTGTTGAATAAAGTACTCAATAATAACATCAAATTTATGGCTTCTAGATAATGTGTATCCTGCCTTTTCTAATAGACTATTCGTTTCTTCAAGGTTTAATCGAAGGGATATGGCAAAAGCTACTACTGTTTTCTTTAATGGAGTATACTCCTTGTTATTTCTTATTTTCGAAAACAGGCGTCGGTCAATGTTTGCATTTTTGTAGACAGAAACATCGGTCAT
>NZ_JBAEAP010000419.1:0-3713 GCF_056205495.1 Psychrobacillus sp.
TGATGTCCAAAGATCGATTTTAGAAACAGAAGCTATACTGGCTAAGGCCTCTCCACGGAATCCTAAGGAGCGGATGCGGAACAGATCGTGCTCCGTCATTATTTTGGATGTGGCATGTCTGGAGAAGGAACGTAATGCATCCTCCTCATCCATTCCCTTACCATTGTCTGTCACCTGAATTTTAGCTAACCCTGCCTCCTCTAGCATAATTTCGATGGAGGTGCTTTCTGCATCAATGGCATTCTCTACTAACTCCTTCACTACGGAGGCTGGACGTTCTACTACTTCCCCTGCAGCTATTTTGTTAGATAAGAGCTCTTCCATTACGACGATTTTCCCCATTGTTGCTCACCACCTATATTTTTTAATCTAGCTCATTTTGTAGCTCGTATAATAATTGAAGGGCCTCTAAAGGTGTTGTACCCGAAATGTTGACCTTTTTAAGCTTTTTCATAATAATTCTTGCTGTTTCATTTTCTTCTTCATTAGTCTCTTCCGCTTTTACAATGGTTACGGGAGCTTCAGAAGAGGACACCTCATCAAAAAATGATAGCTGAGTATTTGCCCCATTTCTCTCATTTGACTCTTTTCTCTCCTGCTGTTCAAACGACTTCAGGATATTTCGAGCTCTTGAAATAATCTCTTCTGGCAGCTGTGCAAGCTCCGCGACATGTATTCCATAGCTTTTATCTGCTGGACCTTCTTTTAGCTTGTGAAGGAAAACTACCTTACCATCCTTTTCAGTTGCAGCCACATGGACGTTTCGTAGCATCGATAACGTTTGCTCTAGTTCTGTCAGCTCATGATAATGAGTGGAGAACAACGTGTTCGCTCCAATATGGTCGTGTATATATTCCATCATGGCCTGCGCTAAGCTCATACCATCATAAGTAGAAGTCCCACGTCCAATTTCATCGAACAATAGTAAGCTTTTGTTTGTGGCATTGACTATGGCATGCTGAGATTCCATCATCTCAATCATGAAAGTACTTTGCCCCCCTGCCAGGTCATCTGCTGCTCCTATTCGAGTGAATATTTTATCCACGATTGGCAGCTCAGCAGATTTTGCAGGCACGTAGCAGCCAATTTGAGCCATTATGACAGTGATGGCTACCTGTCTCATAAAGGTACTCTTACCTGACATATTCGGTCCAGTAATAAGTAGCATATTTTCCTTTTCAGTCAATACACAATCATTTGGGACATACAGCTGATTGTTCATCATCTTCTCCACAACCGGATGTCTTCCCTCTTTAATAATCATCGCATTCGAGTCATGGAACAGCGGTCTTGTCAAACGATGCTTTTCAGCGACCTCTGCAAACGAAATGAACACATCTAGCTCACTAATTTGCTTCGCTAGCTTTTGCACTAGCGGGATGTATTGTTTAATTTCTTCTCGCAGCTCGGAGAAAAGCTCATACTCTAAAACTAGGCTTTCATCCTCAGCTGAAAGGATAAGAGATTCCTTCTCCTTGAGCTCATCTGTTATATACCTTTCAGCATTTGCTAGAGTCTGTTTTCGGACATATCTTGATTCATCTGCCAAGTGAATGTTCGACTTCGTTAACTCAATATAATATCCAAATACTCGGTTATAGCCTATTTTTAAATTTTTTGCCCCAGTGATCTCTCGTTCTCTTCTTTCGAGCTCTGCAATCCATTTTTTCCCGTTAACAGAAGCATCTCGAAGCTTATCTAAGCGGTCATTGTAACCATTTTTTATAACTCCGCCATCTTTGACAGAAATTGGTGGCTGCTCGCTAATCGCATCCTCTAGCTTTCTCCAAATGTCCTGGCAATCTTCAATTGCTTCCCCTAATACTTGAAGCGTTTCGTCTTGCGTTTCTAATAGAAGCTGCTTGATCTGTGGAATTTTAGAAAGAGACTGTCTAAGTTGGGCAAGGTCGCGTCCTCCAGCACTTCCAAAGCCGATTCTTCCAACCAGTCGTTCTAAATCATAAACCTCTTTGAAAAGCTCTTTTATGTCCTCTCTTAACATGAAATCATCTAAGAAGCTGGTAACTATATTGAGCCTAGATTCAATCGCACTTTTATTGGCAAGTGGCTGATGAATCCATTGCTTTAGCTTTCTACCGCCCATAGCAGTAACAGTTTCATCTAAAAGCCATAACAAGGTTCCTTTTTGATCTCCGCTTCGTATCGAGGAAACAAGCTCTAAATTACGTTTAGAATGGTAATCCATTGCAAGGAATGCTTCTCTTTCCTGGAAGTTAAACGGTTGAATATGAAGCAATGATCGTTTTTGTGTTTTCTGTATGTATTTTAACAAACGCTTGACTGTACGATAGGTCTCTGCTGGATGATTTACCACATACTTCGCAGCTTCGTCATCCGACAATTCCTCTTGCTCGATGGATAACGTAAAATCGTGAATAGAGGATAAGTCATTTATTACTAAGTATAATTGTTCGCTAACGATTAACTCCTTTGCCTGTAGCGCTAAGAGCTGCTGAACGACTTCCTTCTCGTCACCTTTTATAATAGTAGTAAACCCGTCGCCTGTGGACACATCCAAATAGGAAAAGACGACTTCCTCGGTGGACAATAAATCTGCTGAGGCAATAAAATAATTAGTTTTGTTTTGTAATGCCTTTCCCTCCATCAGGGTACCTGGAGTTACCAGTTGAACAACCTCACGTTTAACCACACCTTTAGCAACCTTCGGATCTTCCACCTGCTCGCATATCGCTACCTTATACCCTTTCGAAATTAGGGTCTCTATATAGCTCTGTGCAGCATGATGTGGCACTCCACACATTGGAATGCCATCCTTTCTGCTTGTTAACGTAATTTCCAAGATGGATGCCGCCTTAATCGCATCATCATGAAATAGCTCGTAAAAGTCGCCGAGACGGAAAAACAAAAAAGCATCTATGTAGTCTTCTTTAATCTTTAAATATTGTTGCATCATTGGAGTAATTGTAGTCATTGTTTCCCTCTTCTCATTGTTACTCCCCCTATTATAACAAATTAAATAATCACCGCAGACATAATACGACTTGTTTTTAGATGTTTCTTGTGGGAAAAACTAGCTTTAGAGGAGACCTATTGCAATCATTAGAAGGGACTAGTTAGAAGAGCTACATGACCATGCCAGTGCATGCATTTTATGGTATCTCAAAAAAAATCCATACTTTAAAGCAAAAAAAAAGCCGGCCAGCGCCGGCTTATTAAAGTGAAGATGAATCGTGGAAATCGTCTGAAGAGCTGGATGAGCTGGATGAACTAGATGAGCTGGAAGAGCTAGATGAACTCTCATCCTCGTAAGACCATTCTTCCTCGAAGTCCTCATCATAAACTTGAATACAAACAGTTGTTTCTCCGACTACCTCTGCAAGTAACTCTCTCTCTACCGTCACTTGGAATTCACAGCCTTTTACAATAATTGCTTCTGTGCAATTTGGCTGCTGAATGACACGTACATGAACTTCTTCACCAGTTGCATCTTTGTCTCTATAGCTTAGTTTAATGCGATCCTTGTAATTCACCGTCTCCGTAAATACAGATGTTTTAGAGTGATCGTGGTGGGCATACCACACGTTGATATCGAATTTCCCAGATACTTCTACAAATTTCCCGTGTTTTTTAGATTGGTACGTATGATTGATAACCCAGCACCCTAAAATGCTAGAAGGTGTGTTTGGTGGTCGAAGTGTCTCACAAGATTCCGTTCTCTTTTTACCCTTAGC
>NZ_JBAEAP010000420.1:0-2422 GCF_056205495.1 Psychrobacillus sp.
ATATAAATGAGATATCACCTAAATGCTCAATTACTTTGTTGGTAGAAATACAAACCATAAATTGTCTACCAAAGTATTATTCTCTGTTATATATGATAAAAGCTTAAACGTATTCAAGGAAACTCTTGAGTACTTTTTTTATTTCTTACAAGTAGGGTTCGAATTTTATACTGTCAGTCAAAAGTATGATGCTTCTGTTATTTATATGTAGAGCTTATACATGATAAGATGAATATAACAGGTAGGTTAGATGGAGGAGTTATAATGCAATCGAAGGAACTTTCCAATATAGAGCTGTTGAAAGAAATAGCAGAGCTAATCAACGAAGAAACAGATATGGAACAAATGCTACAGGGAGCGCTTCGTAAGCTTTTAGAGGGAACTATTTTTGAGACTGGATGGATTTTTTTCATTAATGAAAAAGGGAAGCAGGAGCTAATTGCGCATGAAAACCTTCCCAAGTCACTTGAAAAAAATGATTGCCGACACCTGCAAAAGGGTGGCTGTTGGTGCGTGTCTCGATATAGAAATGGAGAATTACAAAAGGCTTCTAACATAATAGAATGTCAGCGAATAGAAAATGCTCATAAAAAAGATGTAAATGAAGAGGGAATCACACATCATGCAACAGTACCTTTACAGTCTGGGCAGGAACGCTTTGGTTTGTTAAATGTAGCTACAGCGAATACTGTCCGTTTTGAGGAAGGTGAGTTAGCCTTATTAGAATCTGTTGCATTTCAAATTGGATCAGCGATTAAAAGAATATTATTGACTAAGCAAGAGCAACAGGTGGCGCTTGTTCAAGAAAGGAATAGACTTGCTCGAGATTTGCATGACTCGGTAAATCAGTTGCTTTTTTCAGTTACCTTGACTGCTCGAGGTGGCGTTGAAATGACAGACCAAGTCGAAGTAAAGGATACCTTTAAAGAGATTCAATATTTAACTCAGGAAGCACTAACCGAGATGAGAGCACTTATTTGGCAACTGCGTCCAAAGGGTCTAGAAACCGGAATTATAGAAGGGTTAAAGGGCTATGGAGATATTTTAGGACTATCTCTAAGTATAAAGGTAAAGGGAGTTATCCAACTTCCGGCAAAGGTAGAAGAGACCTTGTTCCGCATAACCCAAGAGGCACTAAACAATATCCGTAAACATTCTGGAGTAGTTAAGGCAGAAATCTATATGACAGTCACAACAACCGATGTGCTTTTAGTTGTCAAAGATGAGGGCTGTGGTTTTCACATGAAGGATTTAAAATCACTTCCTTCAATAGGCCTGCAAAGCATGAAGGATCGGGCAAACTCGATTGGTGGTACAGTGGACTGGGTGACAGAAGTCAATAAAGGGACAGAGATATTAGTAAGATTACCTTACTAGGGGGGATTGAAATGATAAGAGTATTAATAGCTGATGATCACCATGTTGTCCGCAGAGGTTTAATGTTTTTTTTGAAAACACAGAAGGATATGGATATCGTCGGAGAAGCAACTAATGGAAAAGAAGCTGTTGAATTGACAGAGGCTTTAAAGCCAGACATTATTTTAATGGATTTAGTTATGCCAGAGATGGATGGAATACAAGCAACCAAAAGAATAAAAGCAGAATTTCCTGATATACAAATACTGATGCTAACAAGCTTCTCGGATCGGGATCATGTAATCCCAGCTTTAAAGGCAGGAGCAGCAGGGTATCAGCTAAAGGATATCGAGCCAGATGACTTAGCCGACTGTATAAGAAAAATTATGCGTGGAGAAAACACCATCCACCCTGAGGCAACTAGTCAGATGGAAAGAGAAAACGAGCCGAAAGAAGTGCTTCCACATGAGGAATATCCATTAACCCCTAGGGAGCAGGATGTACTGGCAGAGCTCACAAAAGGCAAAAGTAACAGAGAGATAGCATCCTCTTTATTTGTCACAGAAAAGACCGTAAAAACTCATATTTCGAACATATTCGGTAAGCTACACGTCCAGGATCGAACTCAAGCTGCACTTTACGCAGTAAAGCATGGTTTAACCGAATCGAGTGGTCAATAGAATATCCATTAACATTTTTATAAAAATAGAAGAAGGAGTACTTTCATTTTCGTACTCCTTTTTAAAATAACAATAAATTTATTTGGCTATGTTAAAGGGAAAGGTTGATTTTAAATACACATAATAAATGAGCTAGGATATTTTCTCCTTGCTCATTTTACGTTATTATTATTTTTGACTAAAGCACCTGTTACTTTAATTGGCCACTTTTTTTCATTTCTTCTAAAAAGTCAGGGTCAACCCATACTTCTTCTATCTCGTATCCATCCAAATATTCAACCGAATTATCAGGTTTAATCATATTTAGAAAATCCACGAAACTATTAGCAATGGGAAGAAGATATTTATAACCTATATCTTCATTTAGTAATTCAATATCATGGTCC
>NZ_JBAEAP010000421.1:0-10321 GCF_056205495.1 Psychrobacillus sp.
GAGCTGAAGACCCTGGACTGAGCGCAGCGAGGGAAGCGGCTGAAGCCGTGCCCGCGGAAAGCGTCCGTTCGTAGCGGAAATCAACTCTTCCTCGCGTTATTTCTATTTTAAAAGAAAAAAGAGTGTAGACAAACTCCAAAATTTTTGGAGTTTGTCTACAGTCTGAGGCGAAGAGAATTACCTCTTCGCTTTTTTTATTCAGGTGAATGTGCGTCTGGGAATACACGGTGTACTGTATCATTAAACTCTTGAAAAAAGCCTTCAACCGGCTCCCCTTCTTTAATCTTTGTCCCATACTCTTCCATACGGCCAACAAAATCAGGATCCAAAGATACATACACGTTCTCAAAGTTTAAATTTCCTTTTCCTTCCTTAGCCTTTTCAGATATACGAGTTTTTAACTCCTCGTTATCTTCTGTTCCTTCTTTTGCTCTAACAGCAACGTATGCATTTTTATCTGTCACTAACACATGAGCAGCATCTACCTCATCTAATTCTGCAATTTTTGCAGCCACGTCATCTGCTACATCAACCTTTTGATCTCCGTTTGTAGAAACGTCTTTTCCTTCTTCTTCTCCAATTTCTCCATCATTTCCGGTATCAACAGTAGCATTAGGATCCATATTCTCATCTTTAGTTGTATCCGTTGTATTGGTATCTGTTGTTGTTTTGTCATCCTTAGCGTCATCATTTCCACAGGCTGTTAAAAACCCTATTATAAGAATAGCGATTAATATCTTCATCTTTTTTATCATTTTATTTTCTCCTTTTCAATAAATTATTACAGTTGTATGATGTGATTTTTGTAGTAAAATATGCGCCTAATTAAAAAAAGATAATTTAAACAATTCTAAATAGACATTCTATTATCTGTTATAATTTTTAGAAGGAATTGGTTAACAAAAATCTATAAAAGAGGTGTTTTAAGATGACTAAGGATTTATTTAAAAGATTAGAAGAAGGCTTTAATGACATGGTAACAATTAGAAGGTATTTACATATGCATCCTGAGGTATCCTTTCAAGAGATACGAACTGCAAAATATATTCAGAACTTTTACTTGCAACTCGGTATACCTTTTGAAGCCAATGTAGGCGGAAACGGTGTTGTGGCACGAATCAAAGGCGCGCGCCCCGGGAAAACGGTTGCTTTGCGTGCAGATTTTGATGCTCTTCCCATTCAAGATGAGAAGGAAGTTCCATATAAATCTACAGTACCTGGTGTAATGCACGCCTGTGGACATGATGGACATACTGCTACACTGCTCATTCTTGCCCGTACTATACATGAGTTAAAGGATAAACTGAGCGGAGAATACGTATTTATACATCAGCATGCGGAGGAATACGCACCAGGTGGCGCAAAACCAATGATAGAAGCTGGCTGCTTACAGAACGTAGATGTAATTTTTGGTACGCATTTATGGTCTCAAACTCCCCTTCACACAATTGCCTATCGCTCCGGCCCAATTATGGCTGCAGCAGATCGGTTTATCATCAAAATTCAAGGGCGTGGTGGTCATGGCGCTAATCCTCATGACACAAAAGACGCCATTTTAGCTGCTTCTCAGCTAGTAGTTAATTTGCAGCAAATTGTCTCAAGAAGAGTCAATCCGGTTGAGTCGGCTGTTCTTTCTGTCGGTTCATTTGTAGCCGACAATGCATTTAACATTATCGCTGATTCGGTTAAATTGAGCGGAACCATTAGAACGTTTACTCCTGCTGTAAGAGATTTAATGGAGAATGAGTTACGACGCGTGTTAGACGGAACTTGTCTGACTGCTGGTTGTACCTATACCCTCACATATGAAAGAGGCTACCCTCCAGTTATTAACCATAAAGAAGAAACAGAATATCTTGCTGAAATAGCAAGACAGATCCCAGATGTCAAAGAAGTACAGGAATCGGAGCTTTTAATGATTGGTGAAGATTATGGTTACTATCTCGAACAAATTCCAGGCACGTTTTTCTTCACTGGAGCTATGCCTGATGGAGATGTCTACCCACATCATAGCCCGATGTTTGACTTCGATGAAAAGGCCATGTTAACAGCAGCTAAAACGTTAGGGCATGCCGCTATTCTCTATCAAAAGCAGTAAAGCTCTGATGAAGCAACAAGTGACTCACACTTAACTTCTGCGTGGCTCTGCTTGAAAACTTCAGGAGAAAGCAGAAACCGAGTTTAAATTGTCACAGTCTTTGTTCTGATATCGGCTTATATATTTCCAATTTCCCATATAAAACGTTAAAATATATTAGTATGAATAACGATAAAAATTTTATTACTTAATGAAACTATTTAAGCGGTAGTTACGTAAAATTAATTAAATAAAGAAATTTGGGGAGGTTTATCAATGGCTATTAATCTTGTAAAAGGACAAAAAATTGATCTTACTAAAGGCAGATCTTCTTTAAAAAGTGTCATGGTAGGACTTGGATGGGATCCAGTAAGTCAAAAAAGCGGAGGGTTTTTAGGTAGTCTTTTTGGCGGTGGTTCTAGTGGTGCTGCTATAGACTGTGACGCTTCAGTTCTACTTTTAAACGAAAATGGCAAGTTATCTTCCAAACAACAATTAATCTATTTTGGAAACAAAACTTCTAACAATGGCAGCGTGGTACATATGGGTGACAACCGTACCGGAGATGGTGACGGAGACGATGAGGTAATTAACGTAAACCTTAAATCAGTTGCAAGTTCTGTTCATAGACTTTTATTTGTCGTTAATATTTACCAAGCAAAACAACGTAAACAAGATTTTGGCTTGATAAAAAATGCATTTATTCGTTTAGTGGACAACGATACAAGACAAGAACTAGTGCACTATAATCTTTCTGATAATTATTCTGGGAAAACTTCACTTTTCCTTGGGGAGCTATATCGCGATGGTGAAGAGTGGAAATTCTCGGCTATTGGAGAAGGTACAGCAGACACTGATATTTCATCTATAGCAAACAAATACTTATAAGGAGTGGGATATAAACATGGCTATTAATTTATCTAAAGGACAAAAGGTAGACTTAACTAAAGGTAATCCAGGGTTAACAAACATTATTGTAGGTCTAGGCTGGGATACAAACAAATATGACGGCAGAAACGACTTCGACCTTGACTCTTCTGTTTTCTTATTAAATAGCAGTGGAAAATGTGCATCTGAGGCTGATTTTATTTTTTATAACAATACTTCAGGTAGTAATGGAGCAGTTGTTCATACAGGAGATAATCGCACAGGTGAAGGCGATGGCGATGATGAGCAAGTTAATATAAACCTTGCAAACGTTACAAGTTCTATTGAAAAAATTGCTTTTAGCATTACTATTCATGATGCAGAGGCTAGAGGTCAAAACTTTGGTCAAGTAAATAATTCATACGTACGAATTATCAATGCAGATACTCAGGAAGAACTGATTCGCTACGATTTAGGAGAAGATTTCTCAATCGAAACTGCAGTAGTTGTAGGTGAATTATATCGCCACAACAATGAGTGGAAATTTAATGCAATTGGTAGTGGCTACCAAGGTGGATTAGGAGCTTTAGTTTCTGACTTTGGCTTAAACTAGTTAAATCTTTTCTAAAGCAAGGGTTTTCTCCTTGCTTTTTTTTTACAAAGAGTATATTTAATAGAACTTGGGTGACCTATAGCCCCTTCTTCTTTCAAGGAGTGATTACCATCAGACATTTTAAGGGTTTAAGTGAAAATGAAGTGAATAATTTTTTTCATCTCCCTCCTAAAGAATTTTCAAAAACGACAGACAAGCTAAAATTGGGGATTGCTATGGGTGCCACTTTATATATTCCAGGCCTAATGAGTAATTTTTCTTCAAAATTAATCAAGAAGTCTTTTGAAAATCTTACTAGTGTAATTATGTGTTTAGAGGATTCTATTTCAGATAACTCGCTAGCAGAAGCCGAAAACAATGTAGTAGAACAACTGCACACCTTAGCTGAAGCAATCAGCGCAAATGCTACCCTACAGTATGATTTGCCCCTCCTATTTATAAGAATTCGAAGTGTAGACCAGTTACAGAGAATTGCTAGTCAGTTAGGAAATGATTTAGACCTTATCACGGGCATAGTCTTCCCTAAATGTAATTCTACTAATGCTAATGATTTCTTTTCATACTTGGATTCCTTAAATCAAGCAAGATCCGTTACGCTATATGGTTTGCCTATTATTGAATCAAAAGAGATTATTTATAAAGAATCTCGACAAGAGGAGCTCCAAAAGCTTTATACGATTTTCTTGAATTACGAACGTCTTATATTAACCATTAGAGTTGGGGCAACAGACTTTTCTAGCCTGTTTAGCCTTAGACGGCCATATAATAGAACTGTTTACGAGCTACAATTAATTGGAGATTGTTTAACAGAAATTCTAAACACGTTTAGACGCTATGAGGATAACTTTATAATTTCAGGTCCTGTATTTGAATACTTTGATGATAAAAGTAAGGACATCTTATGGGAAGAAGTTCAACTAGACCTTTTGAATGGCTTTTACGGTAAAACGTGTATTCATCCAAGCCAAGTAGATATCGTTAACGCTGTCTATCCTGTTTCTAAGGAGACGTTTGACGACGCTAGCATAATCGTTGGAAACAGATATGGAAATAATGGAATTTTAAGTAGCCCTTCAAAAAATAAAATGAATGAGGTTAAACCTCATTATAGTTGGGCTGTAAAAATACTGGCGCAAGCAGAAATATATGGGGTGCTAAATGAAAATGTTACCACACACGACTTTATCGGCTACATCAAGAACATATAATTTACATGGAAATTTAAAGCTAACCATTGATGTTCAAAACAATCCGTACAACCTTAATCCAGATAAGCTTTTTGAAATGGGAGTAAGAATAAATAAAAAAAGACAATTTCTCTTTATTAGTCGGCTGCTCGGGAAGCACTTACCAGTAGACCCTTCTCTTTCACTAGGAACTGGTACTGTTCTTGCTTCTATGTTAATGGAAAATGAAGGTTTACCTGCTCATCCACAGTTAATGGATATTATTCAAATGATTGATTCAGGCCAGTCAGACCGCAAGCTTAGCCTTAGCTCTTTAAATTATAAGGTTAAATTACCGACTAATACTGTCTTTATAGGCTTTGCAGAAACTGCCACCGGTTTAGGTCATGCTGTTTTTAATCATTTTGATGAGGCTCAGTATATTCATACTACGCGTGAAGAAATCATCAATCTCTCCCCTTCTTTTGTTTTTGAAGAAGAGCATTCTCATGCTACCTCTCACCGAGTATATGCTTCAGAGAACGTGTTGAAGGAAGCGGAAACGATTGTACTTATCGATGATGAAATAACCTCTGGCCTCACACTTTCCAATTTAATTATATCCTTAAATAAAAAGTTCCCAAAAAAGCAGTTTAAAATATTGTCTATTCTGGATTGGAGAAGTGTAGAAAATATAAACAACTTTACTGACTTAATGAAACAAAATGGGATTCATGCCGAAATAATTTCCATTCTTTCTGGTCAATTCACTCTACACAATACAGCTACCATCAACGAGGAAGCCATACCTTACCTAGAAGGTGGAGAAGAAGTTCAAGTGTCTTTAGAGGATGACATCCCCTCTCAGTGCACCACACCTTATTTTAGCGAACACGCAATTTATAGCACTCTCACTGGTAGATTTGGCCTGACGAGTGAAAACCATGCCGCAATGGACGACTGGATACATAAATTACTTGAAAAGCTGAAATTAAATAGAGATAAACCAACACTTGTAATAGGCATAGGAGAAAACATATATATTCCAAGCCGCATTGCTCTCGCACTAGGTAAACATACCAAGATCCAAACAACGACTAGAAGCCCAATCTATGCAAAAAACGAAGAACATTATCCAATCAAAAGTAAGTGTAAATTTATTTTGCCTGATTCCAATGATGTTGAACAATACTTATATAACGTTGCAGAACATGAATTTGAGCAAATCTTAGTAGTTGCAGAGTCTGTTAAAAATAAAGAAACCTGGACTCCCTTACTAAGCTATTTACACGGCAAAGGATCGGTCACATGGTTATCCCTTACATCGCCAGCTAACAAAGGGGGATTAGATGATGCTTAAGACTGATCACTTAGTTAAAACTAGTTACTCACCAGAAGACATTACCTTCTTATTAAAGGATATGTCCAAAGTTCAAATTGAATCGAATATAGATAATCGAGAAAAGGCATTTTCTTTAGGGCAGCATTACTCTGAGTCCTTACCTATAGAATATCGACCCTCTCCAGAGTATCTTCGTTTATACAATCAGGCTATGAACCAGCTTTCTAGCTATATAGCTCAATTAGTAGGCATTGTCACTAGACGCGTACACAAATATGCAGGAACCGATCAAGTCGTCATCATTTCCTTGGCACGTGCAGGAAGCCCAGTAGGAATTTTAATGAGACGATATGCTCGTACTTTTTTAGGCTTAGACTGGCCACATTTTAGCGTATCCATTTTAAGAGGAAAAGGGATTGACGAAAATGCTATAAAAACAGTGCGTGATTTATACCCTAACCATCACTTACAATTTGTAGATGGTTGGACAGGAAAAGGTGCCATTCAAAAAGAGTTGACCAAGTCCGTTCAACAATTGAATGAACAAGGTCTTCACTTAAACGATGATCTTGCAGTCCTTTCTGATCCTGGTGGATGTGCAACGTTATATAGCACAAGAGAAGATATACTAATACCTAATGCCTTTTTAAATTCTACTGTATCTGGATTAATCAGTAGAACTATTCTAAATAACGCCTATCAGTCATCAGAAGATTTTCATGGGGCCAAGTATTACGCGGAGCTTGAGGATGAGGATGTGTCCAACTCCTTTGTCGATCAAATAACTGCTCATTTTTCTGCTCAAGAGGAAAATATTCTAAAGCAGTTCAATGAATTCCCTGTAAAGAACGAAAGAACCTGGTCAGGCATGCAGGTAGCTCAAGAAATCGCACACAAATATTACAAAAACTCTGACCTCACCAAAGTAAAGCCTAGTATTGGGGAAACGACTAGAACCTTATTAAGAAGGAAACCTCATAAAATTCTCTTAAGAGATGAAAATGATGAAGCTGTTAAGCATATTTTAAGCTTATGCCAAGAAAAAAATATACCTATTGAAATAATCCCTGACCTTTATTATCGTGCTATTGGGCTTATAGAATCGGAGGAATTAATATGACTATTCTATTTGCGAGTGATTTAGATCGAACACTAATATATAGTAAAAAATCTAGAGGTCTCGAAGTAAATGAACAAGATTTAGCCATAGTGGAGTGGCGTGAGAATAATCCGGCAGCATTCATGACAAAGGCAGGGCTAGAAATTTTTAAAGAACTCTCCTCTTCCATTGAATTTTTGCCGGTCACTACTAGAACTAGCAAACAATATGAACGTTTATTTAGATTGTATAATCCGCAGGAGAAGCCGACATACTCCATTGTCTCCAATGGAGCTGTAATATTAGAAAATGGTAAACCTATTTCGGAATGGTCTGATAAAATAGAGGTACAGCTCGAGAACGACTGTACCTCCGTCGCTCACGTGCTCTCACAGATTGAACCTTATATTCAAAGAGGCTCCGTCTTAAAGTCCTTACAGGCAGAGAACTGGTTTGTGTATATGATTATAGATGAGGAGAGATTTACAGTTGAGGACTTGGAAGACCTATCCCAACTCTTTTACAAGCAAGGCTTCACCTTGTCTAAACAAGGAAGAAAGTTGTACGTAATGCCTAATTGTATTAACAAATCTCTCGCTCTTGAGTTTGTAGCTGATCGAGTAGAGGCAGAAACAGTAATTGCAGCAGGTGATTCATTATTAGATTTAGATATGGTTTTAAGTGCTGATTACGGTTTCATCCCTCAGCATGGAGAAGTTATATTAAATAATTCGCACCTCCCTTCTCACGTCCAAGTAACCGACCAAACTGGTGTATTGGCAGGTGAGGAAATAATAAAAAAAGTTCATAATATTTGTTATAATATGTATTAACAGGAGGTAAAACCCATGGTGAAGTTAAATCCAATAAGGATGCAGTCGTGGGATTCATCTAACATTGGGAAATGGCTAAAAAACTCTTTAGAAGACCCTAGCATAGTGACAGTCGATCAAGATAGCCTGACATATCCCCAGTTATTATGCCAATTTATTGGTGTTTCTATGGATGAAGATGAGTATTTTACTATTTTGCATACACAATTAAATGATTCTGATGGTAAGCTGATTAATCTTACTAATTCTCTTAATAAAAATATTGCACCTGATAAACTACGTGCTATTAATCAGCTTTTTGAAATACATCGGCAGGAAAAAGGACTGTCTCCGAATCGAATGGTTGCCTTTTTGGAAGGTCATTTTTTACTCCCAAAACTCAATGATACCGATTTAAATAGACGTATAAGGATTGTTTTAATCGATTTATTAAAACAGCTCCAATCTAACTATGTGGAAGGGACACAGCACCATGAGTACCGACGGATAACGATTGATATGATTAAATGGATATTCAATCATGTCGAGCCTGTTTTAGAGAAATTAGACTTTCAAACTGGTCTCCCCGGTTTTCTCTGGTACGGTGATGCTACTCCTAGTGAGAGATGGTTTCTAAAGTTTTTAGGAGCTTATGGATTTCATATCGTCATATTTAATCCCTGCGATGAATCCTGGCCAATGCAAATGCTTGGGATAGATGAGGAACATACCTTTAAATTCCCCAAAATAGCAAGCAAACCAAGTGAATTTCCAAATGAGATGCCTAAAATTGCTGGTACAGTTGCTTTTAGAGCTACTCAAGAAATAAATGAACTCTTACATCATGATGATTCAGGTCTTTATAAGCCCTTTCAATTTAAATCATATTCAATAAATTCCTTAAGGCTAAAAACTACTGAGGATGAAGCATTCTTAATAGCTAAAGAAAGAGCAATGATTCGACCTCACTTTCAAGTAAGCAGTCAGCAAGTAACTATTCCCGTCGTGTTTGCTAAATACATGGGAATAGACCGCAATCGAAAGCGTTTTTGGAACAACGTGCATTCCTTAACCTCTCGAGAGGATACCCATGTGATTCGTCAATTTCCATTTACTAAGGAACAAAAGACAAATCCAGTGTTTCATTATCGAAATGCTTTAAACTCTGACGGAATGTTAGATCCTGAGATTATGAAAACTTCTAATTGGTGGTCTTATGGTAAACTACCTTCAGGTACACAAACAGCGATAGGTGAAGCGATTGCTAAGCATGTGCGTGATCCAATTCTTATCCCTCAGGGAAACGAAACAAATGAGGATTTACAATTATATGCGTTCTCTCAATCAATGTTTATACCTGATTTTGTTATTCGTCTGTTTCAAACATTTGATTACCCTCAATTTGTTCCAACTATCTTCCTTTATAACGAAGAAAAAGGACCCGAGTTGAGTAGAGCAGATGCAAACGCTCTATGTATCATGCATCATCTTGGTTTAGATATTATCTTGGTAAATCCGCAAGGACATTTGGATATTGAAAAGTGGGTTCAAGAAGGAACGTTTGATCTGCACTGGATGGATGATAGATCCTTCAATGAGCCTTTTAAAGAACAGAATGTAGTAAGTAAAATTTTTAAAAAATTTAGATGATATAGGGGTTGAAGTAGTTTGGAACTAGAAAAATTAGAAATGGATCAAAAGGAACAGCTTTTAGAGGAAAGCAATGAACTCAAAACACAATTGAAGAGAGATCCTCAGGTTTTACAATTGGTTGCTAAAATTGATCCTAAAAACCAAGTAGAGTTGTTAGAGTTTGGTCGCGAGCCAGCAAATGAAATCTCTGCTTTTACAGGAAGAATTTTAAACACAATTAAATCTAGTAGTATGGAAGAATCAAGCGAGCTTTTAAAGCAACTTGGTAAAATTATGGATAAGTTCGATAAAAAAGATTTTGTAGAAAAGCCATCTCTATTGAGCAAAGTGTTCAAAAAGGGTGAGAAGCTAATTGAAAAGCTCTTCAATAAATATCAAACAATGGGGAAAGAAATAGACAAAGTCTTTATTGAAATTACGAAATATGAAAAAGAGATGAAAGCTTCTACTCAAACGTTAGAGGAACTCTACGATAAAAACTTTACTTATTTTATGGAGCTAGAGAAATATATTGTTGCAGGAGAATTAAAGCTTAATCAATTACGCCAGCAACTCCCTGCCCTACAGGAAAGAGCAGAGAAAGGCGATCAACTTGTTTTAATGGATTTGAATTCTCTTCAAAATGCCATTGAGCTACTAGATCAAAGAATTTATGACTTAGAAATGGCTAAACAAGTTGCCTATCAGTCTGC
>NZ_JBAEAP010000422.1:0-1970 GCF_056205495.1 Psychrobacillus sp.
TCCATGTATGAAAAAGAAGAACTGTTAGAGCTGATGAAAAACTGTAGAGAATTTAATATGCCTATTGCAGTTCATACCATAGGGGATCAGGCATTAATAGACGTTTTGGACAACCTGGATCATTTAAAGCCGGTTGCTTATAGAGATAGGCTAATACATGTGTCTATTTTAAACAATGATTTAATTGAACGCTTGGCCAGTCCTCATCGAATAATAGATGTACAACCTAGATTCGTAGCAAGCGATTATCCGTGGATTGTGGATCGACTTGGAGAGACTCGTGCCAATATGTCTTATCCATTTAAAACTTTACTAGAACGAGGTGTAATCACTGCCGGTAGCTCTGATGCCCCAATAGAGCCACTGAATCCTTTATTAGGCATTCATGCTGCCGTTACGCGTAAAAAGATAGGAGAAGTACATCAAGGCTATAATGAAGCTGAGAAAATTTCCATGTACCAGGCGTTTAAAATGTTTACCATTGGAGGGGCCTTCGCAACTAATGAGGAACACACGAAAGGAACTTTAGAAAGAGGAAAGTATGGGGGCATGACGGATCTAAACAAAAATCCGTTTAGTATGGAAAATGCGGATGAACTTTTAGAAACTGAAGTAGAAATGACTATTATCGGTGGAGAAATAAAATATAGAAAATAATAAAATAAGGGGGGTTACAGTATGGAAGCATGGTTGGAAACAATAGTTGGATGGCTATGGGGATTACCTTTAATATTTACAGTTCTCTTTGTAGGACTCTACTTTACGATAGGAAGTAAGTTGTTTCAATTTGGCTATTTGCCTCATATTTTCAAGGTGACTTTCGGGGACTTGTTTAAAAAAAGAGACAAATCGGCTGATGCGAAGGGTATATTAACACCATTTCAAGCAGTAAGCACTGCAATAGGTGGCAGTGTAGGAGTAGGGAATATAGGCGGTGTTGCAACTGCTATAGCTATTGGAGGACCTGGTGCTGTCCTCTGGATGTGGCTTACCGCTTTATTAGGAATGATCACGAAAACAGTAGAAGTAACTCTATCTGTCCATTACAGAAATACAGATGAAAAAGGCCAACCATTTGGTGGACCCACTTATTATATGGAGAAAGGCTTAGGAGAAGAGAAGAACTTTAAGTTTTGGAAGGTACCTGCTATTCTTTTTGGTGTTGGAATATTTACTACATTCTTCATCACGCTTCAAAATTATACGATTTCCGAGGCTTTAAGCTCTTCATTTAATATAGACATGATTCCGGCATCCTTCATCTATCTAGTTCTCATTTATATTATTATTTATGGAGGAATTAAACGAATTGGAGAAATAGCTGGGCGGCTTGTACCTTTTATGTGTATTTTCTACGTGCTGGCCGGACTGTTTATTATTTTTAAAAATTACACGGAGATTATTCCCGTTTTTGCTTTAATATTCGATAGTGCCTTCACTGGAACTGCTGCAGTAGGCGGGTTTGCTGGAGCAGCAATAGCACAAGTAATTCGCATGGGAGTAGCAAGAGCAGTCTATAGTAATGAGGCTGGATGGGGGACATCCCCAATGATTCACTCTACGGCTAAAACTAGTCATCCGGTTAAACAAGGAATGTGGGGTGCGGTTGAAGTATTTATAGATACTATGATCGTTTGTACAATTACGGCGTTTACTATCATTATCACCGGTGCTTGGTCTTCAGGATTAGACGGTGCTGCGTTAACACTGTCCGCTTTTGAAATTGGAATTGGTGAATTTGGCAGATATGTGATCACTATTTCTATTTTCCTTTTTGGTCTTACTACATCTACAGGCTGGTATACGTACTATGAGATTCTGTTAAGACAAGTCTTTGGGGATGAGAAGAAGTTAACGTTAAAATATAAGATTTTGCTTTGGTTTAAATGGCTTTACCCAATACCGGGGTTCCTAATGGTTGTTTATGCTGTGATGTATAACCTACCTGGAATGGCAGTATGGTATTTTGC
>NZ_JBAEAP010000423.1:0-3581 GCF_056205495.1 Psychrobacillus sp.
TGTACATCCAGGTGTTATAGCGACACCAATGGTAGTTCAAGAAGATACAAAAGCAGCTGTAGAAGAATTCGCTAAGCATATTCCATTAAAACGTGTAGCACAACCAGAGGAAGTATCAAACATGGTACTATTCTTAGCTTCTGATGAATCTAGCTATTCAACAGGTTCAGAATTCGTGATTGATGGTGGATTAACTGCACAGTAAAATGATAAAAGGTGGATTTTCTATTTACTTAAAAAATCGACCTTTATTTATTAATTAATTTTACCTCAATTGAACTATGAGATTTTTTCTAGACTAGCCTATATAAACACTTTCACATATTCCAGCTGCTGATTCATAAAAGCGTATGGATTAAAGTACCAAAAAGCGAATTTCGCGGGGGTTTCTCCAATAATCTGTATCTAACTCTGGTCATTTTTTCACTCCTAGGTATTGTATGAAAAAAAAACTGAATTATGTCATCCTATCCCCTTACCAAACTGCTCAATATTATAGAAACACTTCCGTTATACTCCTCTTTTATTTCCCCAGACGAGAGTGTGTAGTTGTGGAAGGACTTTGACATTTTTTAATTCATCATCCATCATCACTTGATCAATCAACATTTGATATTTCTTTAATAAATGATTAACTAACTTCGTATTGTCCATCGTAGTCGTGTCATCATTTCCAACTTGAAGATAAAAAGGAATAGTTGGGTATCGGAGATGAACCTCTTTTGCATAACGATAATCCTCTTGATTAAATAATACAATTTTTATAGATATATGCTGATCGTTATTTCTGTCTCTAAGTTTTTTTATCATACTAGATAGTGTAGAAAAGTCTGTTATCATACCAGAACTAGGGGGCTTAGGTGAAATCGTTAGCTCATCGATTTCATATAGCCAATCTTGCCATCTACTTCCTTGTGTCTCCACACCAATCTTTATGCTATTCTTTTTTAAAATTGCAATAAGTGATTCTAGATTACGTAGAAGTGCCGGATTTCCTCCCGAAATTGTAACGAAAGAAAAACCATTGCCTCCAAGGCGTTTTAACTCAGACCAAATGTCTGCTGCCGTCATTTGAACAATAAGATACTTACCACTGCCATCCCAAGTAAATGAAGAATCGCACCACGAACAGGAATAGTCACAGCCGGCTGTACGTACAAACATAGTTTTCTGACCCACTACCATGCCTTCACCTTGGATGGTAGGACCAAAAATCTCTATAACCGGTACTTTACTCATTCTCCATCCATTCCCTTCTAGCTTCCGCATAGCTTGTAGGAGTCTCATATAGCTTGATAAATTCCACACGTATATCAGTAGAACCTTGTTCGTCTAGCAATGCCTCACTCAACCTCTCATAAATCCAGACGACGATATTTTCTGCTGTCGTGTTCATTGGAGGCAGTGTTTCGTTTATATAGTGATGATCTAAATAAATTTCTATTTTCTGTTTCCAGATTTTCTTGATGTCTCCAAAATCTAGCATGATACCACGTTCGTCCGTATAACCACTTATTCCTAGTACTGCGCGATACGTGTGGCCATGCAAATTTTTACACTTACCTTCATAGTGATGCAAATGATGAGCGGCATCAAAGGTAAATTCTTTACTAATGAGAACTCGTTTTGAATGATATTTTAGTTGTTTCATTTGAATATCTTCATTAATCTTTTGTAGCTTTTCAACAATTCTAAAATTAGACATGCCTTAATTCCTCCCTTAAAAATATTACCGGCACTTTTCAAGAGAGGTACTAGCATATCAATCATTCCATTAAAAAGTATGTACTAAACAGAAAAAAGCCACATCCTATATGGACATAGCGTCTCGTCATGTTTCCATAGTTTTTTATAGAGGGTATAAGCTATGAACCTCTCCCGTTTAATCCCGGGCATTCTTTTATAAGAATATATTATCTAAACTGGTAAGAAATTTCAAATGATATTTTGAAATTACTATGTTCTTAATACTGTAAGTAGATGATTTGAGAAAGAAAGGTTGATCGCACATGGAAACGGTACAAACATTTCTACAAGAATTCAATGATAAGATGCAGATTTTAAATAAAGCTACTGCGGAAGCATCTGGATGACCCAAACTACTAGTGAAGCTAAGTGGGTGATCTATTTGGGGAGGCGGAAACAAAGTTCAATCTATTATAACCAAACGCAAGTTAGAAGATAGAATATTGGTGTAAGCTATACACAGAATACATAATTAGTAATGTTATTACGGGTTACTATGCTATATTAAATAAGTAATAAACAACTCTCGTTGACACCGAATAATGGTAACTTTAGATTAGGCAAATTAGCATTATTGGGTGCCAAACCCATTAGAGTTCTTTAGGAACAAAGAATTCTACCGCAGCATCTCCTTGTGAGATGCTGCTTTTTTGTTTCTTATTATTTAATAGGGTTTCCCATTTTAAAGGGGGATTTTTATTCCATTAATGATTGTTATAATAATACTGTTAAATCGGTACCAGCTTATCAGTGGTTTTCGCACTTACTTATGGTATGGTTCTCCGTACTGTTGCTAATTGCGATTTCTATATCATACTTATTTACAAATCTATGTATTTTTCTACTTCTTTTACGATCAGCTTTAAATGTTGATTTTTTCAAGTGTATTCTCTATATTTTTTTCATTAAATACTGTTCTTTAATATGTTTTTTATCCTCATACATACGCGCATCGCATGTATGATAGAGATACTCATAATTTATACCATCTTCTTTAACAAAAGAAATTCCAATGCTTGGTACAACTTCAATTTCGATGTCGTCTATCATATACAAGTTTTTTGAGAATACAAAACGTGTCTCATTTATCTGATTTAAAAACTTTTCCTTTGACTCAATTTGCTCAAAAAACATGATAAATTCATCTCCACCTAAACGTGCTAGTATATGGGGATTTGGTAAATTATCACGCAAGCAATTGGCCGTAAAAATTAACACATTATCTCCCGTTAGATGCCCGTATTTATCATTGACTTCTTTAAAAAAGTTTAAATCACAAATCATTAATGCAGCGTCTTGTTTTCTCGATTGCGCCAACTTTCGTTTTACTTCTTCTTCAAAATAAGTACGATTATATAAACCTGTTAGTACGTCGTGGTGAGCTAAATATTCATATTGTTTGGATTGCTGAAGTAAACTTTCTTCATACTTTATAGATTCTGTAATGTCATGTAATATAAACATCTTGCCAATCGGCTTATTAGTATTTCCATTTACAAAAGAAAAGCGAACATTATAATACTTTTCTCCGAGTTGCATTGATTGTGTAGTTAAGTTATCTTTTTCTAATTTATGTTCAATAAATTGTAGTAGTGGTGGAATATGAGATAGTACTTCTGCGGCAGAGTTACCAATCAACTTTTTATTAGGTAGCTGTTCAAATAATATATTGGCAGATTTATTATAAATTTTTAAAGTATTGTCTATATCAAAAATAATAACGGCATCATTTATAGATTCAAAAACTTTTTTCATAGCTAGAGGAGACAATTTCAACAGATTAAATTTGTAAATTCCCCATAAGTAAAATAAAGAAGAAAAAACTAGTCCAAAAG
>NZ_JBAEAP010000424.1:0-2480 GCF_056205495.1 Psychrobacillus sp.
TCATCCAGCATCGGGTGAAGCTAAAACGATTGAAAAAGTAGAAGAATAATCTAAAGTTCTCCATGGTGCTAATTGCTATGGGGAATTTTTTTATTGGCTATGTTGAAGGTTAGGGTTGATTTAGGATGCAAAGAAATCTTAGGTCAGAGAGTAGAATTGATTTTTCGCCCCAGCAGGACGCTTTCCTCGGGGGGAGCGATAAGCCATCACCCATCTCTAGCGCGCGTGGTTGTGATGTCTTATCTGTCTCACTCATCCAGTAGGAGCCGCCGTCTGGTCAACCTATTCCTGAATTGGAATGTGCTTGTAGGCAACTACGTCAAAAAGCCCGGTATCAGTTAGTTTTAGTTCAGGTATGACTGGTAAGCTTACAAAAGACAAAGTTAATAATAAGTGGAAATCTAAGTTCGGATGAATGGAGGTTAATGATTCATGTAAAATTTTTAACTCTTTAGCAGTTTGTGTTGCAGGTTTATCGGACATTAAACCAGCAATAGGTAAGGAGAGGGATGCTAATACCTTTCCATCATTTATGATTACAACCCCACCCTGTATACTCTCTAAATGTTTACAGGCTACAAGCATATCCTCATCATTTGTCCCCAGTACAATCATGTTATGTGAATCATGGGCGATAGTAGTTGCTATTGCACCCTTCTTAATGCCAAACCCATGCACAATTCCAAGACCTATGTTCCCTGATGCTTGGTGTCGCTCAATTACTGCTAGCTTAAGTAAATCTTGTTCTGTACAAGGAGTGAAGAAACCTTCGATTACAGGAACCTTGAGCACTTTTTTACGAGTTGTAATTTGATTGGGCATTATTTCAATAACATTTGCGGTTCCATCATTGGTTAAGGGGATGGAAAAGTCAGCAACTGAAAGCGTTGGTAATGAGACAGTATTTGCAATATGTTGGGGTAAGTAATCTTCGGAAGCATTTTCTTTTAGCATTTTATTATCTTCAGCAATCTTTAGTCCATTCTTCCAAACTGAACTGGCACGAAAGGATTCCAAGCTATCAATCATAAAAAAGTCTGCAATGAAACCTGGAGCTATGGCACCTTTGTTGTACAATTTGTAGCATTCAGCGGCATTTAAGGTTGCTAACTGAATTGCTTGTAATGGCTCCATTCCTTCCTTGATAGCTAGACGTATGGCATGGTCGATGCTACCTTCCTCTATCAATTCATCCAAATGCTTATCATCCGTACAAAACATAAATCGACGTGCATTTTGTGTATTTACGGCGGGCAGTACATCACTTAAATTTTTGGCTGCAGACCCTTCCCGAATTAAAACATACATACCTTGTGCTACTCGATCTAATGCTTCCTTTGCCGTTATGCATTCATGATCAGTATGGATGCCTGCCACTCGGTAGCCTCTAATTTGATTTGACTTAAGTCCAGCACCGTGACCATCTATAGGAACATTAGCTTTGAGGGCCATTGCAATCTTGTCTAACATATCAGAATCTCCTGAAAGGACAGCGGGGAAGTCCATCACTTCAGCCAACCCAAGCACCTTTTCTTTAGTTAAGAAAGGTTCTAAATCCTTAGCTTTTAATACAGCTCCAGCATGCTCAAAAGCTGTAGAGGGGACGCTAGAGGGTAGCATAATATGAATATCCATCTCGCTTTTTAAAGATTCATCTATCATAAATTGAATCCCATCAGCGCCGGAGACATTGGCTATCTCGTGAGGATCTGTAATAACTGTTGTGACACCATGTGGAAGGAGAATTCGACTAAATGCTAATGGGGTTACCATTGAAGATTCGTTATGTATGTGAGCGTCAATTAGACCGGGGACGACATACTTACCTTTAGCGTCTTCCTCAGACTTTGCTGTATATGCTTCAGTTGTATCCACTGCAACGATATGCCCGTTCGATACAACAATGTCCGCTAATATCCATTCTAATGAAAATACATCTGCTATCTTCGCATTGCGAAGAATGAAATCAGCTTTTTCTTTCCCTTGAGAGGCCAGAATTCTTTCTTTTAGTTGTTCTACATGAATGTTCACAAAGTTGTGCTCCTTTATTTGAATATTTTATTAATTATAGTAGTACTAGGATTATAAGGAAAGCTATAATTAAAATATAATCGTACAGGGGGTATGGAGATGACTTATCGGAAAACACAGATTGCTAATGTAGCATTTGTTTTTTTGTTGCTTGTACTTATTTCTAATTTTCTATTGTATCGACCACAAGTGCAGGATCTTTTTTCACTTCAGCTTAATAGCGGAGTTGCTATTGGGTCTCTTATAGATTTAGCAATCGTTGCTCCTTTACTAATTTATGCAACCTTTAAGATTTCCCTCAAACAAGTAATTGGTCTTATGGTTGGTGGGCTAGTTATTGCTAGATTTTTTATACCTTCTGAATTGTTTTCACCATTTAAAGGAATTCTATATCTCGGAATTGGTTTTGAAGCACTTTTAATATTGGCAGAGTTGAGTTTAATAATTTT
>NZ_JBAEAP010000425.1:0-7597 GCF_056205495.1 Psychrobacillus sp.
TGTTCAAGCTATCACAACGTTTTCGGACAGTCCATCAGTCATTCGACTGCATGTTTTTACGCACTATTTAGAACAGAACGATTGTGTAAAATTAAATTTTTAAATAAGAAAACAGCCCAAAATCAAATAGTCACGTTTTTAACACAATTTTCATTTTCTCCATTCTTTTGTATGCTTAGGAAAAGGGGGAATTTCAATGAAAATAACAACAAATAACAGAATTATTCTAGCAAGCGAGTCACCAAGAAGAAAAGAGCTTTTTGGTAGATTAGGGATCCCATTTGAGATACAAGCCTCTGGTGTATCCGAGGAAGTTGAACAGGAGCTATCTCCAGAGGAATTCACACTTGCGATAGCGGCCAAAAAATCAGATGAAGTAGTACAAGGTAATGAAGATGCCATCGTTATAGCGGCGGATACTACTGTATATTTAGGCGAAAAACTATTAACTAAGCCAGTTGACTCTAATCAGGCAAAAGAGTTTCTTCAAGCACTCTCTGGTCAAGAGCACCGGGTTATCACAGGAGTATCCATCCAAGGAGCAGGTATTTCTATTGGCTTTACCGAAACTACTTCCGTGCAATTTTACGAACTGACAGAAGAACAGATAGATGCTTATGTTGCTAGCGGAGATTCACTCGATAAGGCAGGCGCTTACGGTATACAAACAATGGGTGGAATGTTCGTGGAAAAAATCAGTGGCGATTATAACAATGTAGTCGGATTACCGCTAGGCCGTTTGTTCCAGACGCTTTTAACATTGAAAGTCATCCAATTAGAAAAGGAGACTTCTGAATGAATGTTAAAATTCCTCCCGCTCTCATGATCCGAGATGTACATATAGCGGACAGACCAAGAGAGAGACTGATTAGACAAGGCGCCTCAAGTTTATCAAACCAAGAACTACTTGCAATCTTGCTTCGTACTGGAACGAAGCAAGAGTCTGTTCTTCATCTTGCCAATCGAGTATTGGGTTTTTTTGAGCAGATTCAAGAGTTAAAAAATGCTACACTGGAAGAAATGATGACGGTTAAAGGAATTGGCCAAGCAAAGGCTGTCCAACTTCTAGCAGCTGTCGAGCTAGGAAAAAGATTATCGCAGCAAAAAACGAATGAAAAGTTTACCATAAGGTCCCCAAATGATGCAGCCACTTATTTAATGCCAGATATGACCTCCCTCACGCAAGAACACTTCGTAACTTTATTCCTAAATGTAAAAAACCAAATATTGCACAAGCAAACAATATTTATCGGATCTTTAAACGCTTCCATCGTTCACCCTAGGGAAATATTTAGAGAAGCGGTAAAACGTTCCGCTGCATCCATTATTTGTGCTCACAACCATCCTTCAGGAAACCCATCTCCTTCGACTGAAGACATAGATGTAACGAAACGGTTGATGGAGGCGGGAAAGCTTATGGGTATTGAGCTTCTTGACCATGTAATCATTGGGGACCATCAATTTATAAGTTTAAAAGAAAAGGGGTATATGTGACACTGTGCATTTTTCTTTCTTTCCGTTATAATAAGTGTTATTACTTAAAATAAGTGAAACTTGTTTAGATTAGAAAGGGAGTAAAAAATAGTGTTTGGATTTGGATCAAGAGATGTAGGAATAGACTTAGGAACAGCGAATACGCTTGTTTTCATCAAAGGGAAGGGCATCGTTTTAAGAGAGCCTTCCGTAGTAGCAAAAAACGTACAAAACGGTGACATTGTTGCAGTAGGTAACGATGCAAAAAATATGATTGGTCGTACTCCCGGTTCTATTGTGGCGATTCGCCCAATGAAGGATGGGGTTATCGCTGATTTTGATACTACCTCAGCCATGATAGAATACTATTTGAAAAATGCGATGAAGTCATCAGGAATGTCTTGGAGCAAGCCTAATGTCATGATTTGCGTACCTTTTGGTATTACTTCAGTAGAACAACGTGCTGTAATTGATGCTGCAAAGCAAGCAGGAGCTCGTGAAGCATTGACTATCGAAGAGCCGTTTGCAGCTGCAATCGGAGCTAATCTTCCAGTTTGGGAACCTACAGGAAGTATGGTCGTTGATATAGGTGGAGGAACTACAGAAGTTGCTGTTATTTCTCTTGGTGGAGTAGTAACGAGTGAATCCGTTCGTGTTGGCGGGGATGCAATGGACCAAGCAATTACAAGCTATGTTCGTAAGACGTATAACCTAACAATCGGTGAACGTACTGCAGAGGCAATCAAGATGGAAATTGGATCTGCACGTGTTATGGAAGCAGAAGAGTCTATGGATATTCGTGGACGTGACCTTGTGACGGGGTTACCAAAAACAATTGAAATATCATCAAAAGAGATCGCAAATGCATTGCGCGAATCTATTGCATCTATCATTGATGGAGTGAAGAAAACGTTAGAACAGACTCCTCCAGAGCTTTCAGCAGATGTAATGGAGCGCGGCATTATGCTTACAGGTGGTGGAGCTTTACTTCGTAACCTGGACAAAGTAATTAGTGATCAAACGAATATGCCTGTATTTATCGCTGAAAACCCATTAGATTGTGTTGCAATCGGAACTGGTAAAGCGTTAGATCATATGGGATTATTGAAGCGTCAACAAACAAAAGGTTAAGGGGAAGTGAGATATGCCACAGTTTTTTTCAAATAAGCGATTAATCTTGCTACTTGTAGGGATGATTTTTCTTGTGGCACTTATCAGCTTTACATTGCGCGATCGAAATCATGCATCATTGCCAGAACAATTAGTAAAAGATGTAGTCGGTTTTGGACAAACGTTGTTTTCCAAACCGACTCAGTATGTAACGGGTGCTTTTAATAATATAGATTCTTTACTTAATACATATGATGAGAACAAAAGATTGAAAGCAAGATTAGAAGATTATGCCTCCTTACAAGCAGAAGTAAATGATTTAAAGCTCGAAAAAAAAGAATTACAAGAAATAGTTGATAAAAAAGAAGACCTTCGTGATTTCAACCCTATCCAAGCAACGGTTATTGCTCGTAATCCCGATCAATGGGAAGAGAAAATAATCATTAATCGAGGAGAGATTCATGGAGTAGAAGCTAATATGGCCGTAATGACTGCCAAAGGTCTAATTGGAAAGGTAATTTTAACTACTCCATATACCTCTACGGTTGAGCTTTTATCTACACAAAACCCGAATTATCGTGTATCAGCTGTCATTGCAAGCGAAGAGGGAGAAGTGTTTGGATTAATAGAAGGTTTTGACGAAGAACGAAAAGAATTAGTTCTGAAGAGAATTGATTCGGAGTTTGAGGTGAAAAAAGGTCAGAAAGTCACTACCTCAGGCTTAGGTGGAATATTCCCAAAAGGAATTTTAGTTGGTGAGGTAACTGAGGTTACCACAGATGATTATGGTTTGACTAAACTCGCTTACATTAAACCAGAGGCAAGCTTCTCTATATTGGACCATGTAATCATCGCAAATCGTTCTATGAACGGAGTAGATGGTTCTGATGGTGCTAATACGGAGGCTGACTTGGCTGCCGAGAAAGAGGCAGGGGATGGCTCATGATGCGATATCTAGTAGTGCTCATTTCGGTTCTATTATTTTATATGGAACCGATTTTTGGTCTTTTCTCGCCAATTGAGCTAAATAATGAACTTTACACACTAGTACCAAGGTTTTTAATTATATATTTAATTTTTGTTTCTATTTATTATGATAAAAAAAGGGCAATGTTATATGGATTGTTGTTTGGGCTCTTGTACGATGTCTTTTTCATTGATATTATTGGATTATATTCTTTTATTTACCCATTAATGTGTTTGGTAGCAAGTTTTATAGTAAAATTTATACACCAACACTTGCTGGTAGCTACTATCTTGTCGCTAGTTTTAGTGGCAGTAGTAGAGACATTGCTGTTCTTTTTCTATACAGCAATTGGTATTAAAATCATGACATTTAGTAGTTTTTATGAACATAATCTTTTACCAACAATGTTGGCGAACCTCATCTTTATATTGATGTTCGGATGGTTATTTAAATATATTCTTCTATACCGTTTTAATCAAAAAGCATTACTTCTTCAAAAATAATATTTTTTGGTTTCACAGTAGATCTGAGGTGACTTGATTGACGAAAAAGCAGTTAATATCGATTAAAGGAACGAAAGAGGGCCTTGTATTACGTTTAGACGATCAGTGTTCATACACAGAACTTTTAGAAGAATTAACGAAAAAGGTTTCTGATGAAGGTTTTGAAGGCCAGGCAGAAGTACTCTTACAACTTGGATATCGATATTGTAATGACGAACAGGCAAAAGAAATTATAAATTGTGTACAACAGACGGCACATCTCCGTGTTTCTAAAATACAGAGCGAAGTAATGACCGTTGAAGATTGTAATAGAAGATTATTAGAAAATCAGTCAGAGACATATGTTGGGATTGTAAGGTCTGGACAAGTCATCAAAGCAGTGGGCGACCTCGTTGTTATTGGAGATGTCAATCCGAATGGACGAGTAGTAGCTGGAGGAAATGTGTTTGTGCTTGGAAGGTTAAAGGGCATCGCACATGCTGGTTCAAATGGAAACAAAAATGCAGTCATCGCAGCTTCTTGGCTAGAGGCAACCCATCTAATAATTGATAATGTTATAGAAACGATGACGGATGAGTTAAGTGTCTTATCGGAGCAACCCGAAATGGAATGTGCTTATTTACATACTAATGGCTCTATCGCAATTGACCGTTTACAGGAGCTTAGATTAATAAGACCAAATTTATCGACATTTAAAGGAGGAAGCTAATGTGGGAGAAGCAATCGTAATAACTTCAGGTAAGGGAGGAGTCGGTAAAACGACGACCACTGCTAACCTTGGTACTGCATTGGCTTTGCAAGGTAAGAAAGTTTGTTTAATGGATACAGACATAGGTCTTAGAAATTTAGATGTTGTGCTAGGACTTGAAAATAGAATTATTTATGATTTAGTAGATGTTGTGGAAGGACGCTGTAAGATTCACCAGGCATTAGTAAAGGATAAACGTTTTGAGGATAAACTTTACCTATTGCCAGCAGCACAAACAACGGATAAAAATGCAGTCAACCCTGAACAGATGAGAAATCTGGTTACAGAGCTTAAACGAGATTATGACTATGTATTAATAGATTGCCCTGCTGGTATTGAACAGGGATATAAGAATGCAATTGCAGGTGCTGATAAAGCAATTGTTGTCACGACACCTGAAATTTCAGCCGTGCGTGATGCAGACCGTATAATCGGCTTGTTGGAGCAAGAGGAAGATATCGATCCTCCAAAATTAATTATCAATCGGATCCGCCAGCATCTTATGCAAAGTGGAGACGCTTTAGATATTAATGAAATCACAACGCATTTATCCATCGATTTATTAGGTATCATTGCTGATGATGAGAATGTTATTACATCTTCCAATAAGGGAGAGCCTGTAGTAATGGATCCATCTAACCGTGCTGCACTTGGTTATCGAAACATTGCAAGACGTATTCTAGGAGAATCCGTACCACTTATGTCAATGGATACCCCTAAAAAAGGCGTTATATCTAAATTAAAATCTATTTTTGCTAAATAAGAAAATAAGAGACATTCGAAGAAGGCACTATCTGTTCTATTTTGATCAGATAGTGCCTTTTTTGTTTGTTTATTTCCTGCAAGCCTTAAATTAACTCATCCTTTTTCTTAAAGGCGAATCTCTCTGCATGTTTTTACCGATTTTAACTTACCAAATCGACTTCAAATTAAACAGAAAATACCCTTTTTTATCGCCTTATTCTTGCTCTCATTCGTTAAGTAACTTAAGGATTTGCTTCAAGTTGACCGCAAATATGGTGGTTGTGGCTCATTGTATTTCCATGCCCAAAAAAAATTGCTAATCGCTGTATGCGTTTTATAACCAAAGAAAGATGTATCTGCTGATTTATGTCCGACTCGTATATCGCTATAGCTTGAATAATTCAGATGAAATTCTTCTACGATTTCTTTTCATGTATTTAAACGTTCTTTCACGGCAGGCATTTGCGGCTATTTGTGGCTTTTTCTCTATTGTGGATTGGAGTGCAGAGCGGTGACTCCTAGGGGATTAGCGGCCACGGCGAACACCCGGACTGTCCCCAGGAAAGCATCCGCTCGGAACGGAAAGACACGGACTTTAGAAAATAATAGAAGATGAACAGAACCTGCATTCATACTCTACCTCTAAACGTAGTCTACTCGCTATTAATGTTTAAATTAATAAGCAATTCCTTTTTTCTATCATGAAATGGGACAGATAGTCATATATTTTTTTAGGGGGAATGTTATGCTATCGAAAAGAAAATGGGTTCTTGCATTTCTATTAGTATTTACTTTTATCGCAATGGACAAATTAGAAGAAAATGATGCACTGTCTACTAACTATGCGTCTAAACTTTTAGCTCCTCAAAAGCCTACAGAAATGTATCAAAAAGTAAGAGATTGGATTACCCCAAACGAGGAAGTAGTCACAGTGAGTGGACCGCTTTTAGAAAATCCAGTACTGGAGTATAGCACTATTCAACCATATAGTGAGGGGGCAGTTCTGTCGCTCTCTGCTTCACAGGAAATTGGAGCTTCTGAAAATGGTCTGATTATATTTACTGGCTACAAAAAGAAAACTGGCAAGACTATATCTATTTTGTACGACAATGGAGAAACAGTTACTTATGGATTTGTGGAGGATTTCTTCCAGCTACCGTATACTTCTGTTAGCGCTGGAGAAATATTTGCATCAGTAAAACGAGATATACTGTATGTGCAAGTAGAGAAGGATGGGGAAGTATTAGATACGACGGAAATCGTTGACTGGCTAGCTTTAAACTATGAAGAATAGGCTTTTCCGTATACATCCGATTATGATCCCCTTTCTTCTTTTTTTCTATTTATCTGGAGAGATTGCAGTTTATGCTATCGTTTTCGGCTCTCTCATCTTACATGAATTAGGTCATTTAGGAGCTGCAAAGCTAGTTGGTGGAAAAATATATTCATGTACAATTCTCCCGTATGGAGGAGAAATTAAAATCGAACAATTTTCTAAATGGGAAAAGAGAGAGCAACTTGTTGTTATTTTTGGAGGACCATTTGCTACTTTGTTACTTCTTTTATTAAGTCTAATTTTACATTTTCCACAGGTGGAGCTACTAACCTATACACAGCTAGTAATTCTAGGATTAAATTTACTTCCTATCTATCCACTTGATGGCGGACGCGTTATCTATTCAATATTTCCGAACTTTTATATCGAGTTAGTCAGTTTTTCTCTATGGATCAGTATGCTAATCTTTTATACCAGTCTGTACTACTTTCCTAAAGGTTTATTTGTATCGCTAATCTTTTTGTTTATTGCTATACAAAATTATTCTTCTTGGAGATTTAGAAAGTACAAGCTAGCATTTGATCGAATGACGAAAAACGCTTGACTCGATTTTTTATATGTGTTAACATTTTAATGTTATTGTTTGTAGCAGCACCCGTTGCTACAACCGCTCTGAAAAGGTTCAAGCATTCGAGTGATCGAATCACCTTTTGTAAGGCGAGTCTTAGTCTAAGAGGAGGTGCAGGTAAATGTACGCAATTATTGAAACTGGTGGT
>NZ_JBAEAP010000426.1:0-3435 GCF_056205495.1 Psychrobacillus sp.
CACTTACCTCATTTCCCGCAACTCTTTTATTTCCCGCAACACTCACGTTGGTTTGCGCAACACTTTGCCACGTCTCTGCAACACTTCCCTGATTCGCGCAACGCTTTCCTTATTTCCCGCAACGCTTTTATTTCCCGCAACACTCACGCCCATCTGCGCGACACTTTGTCCCGTCACCGCAACACTTCTCTTTTTTCGAGCAACACTTTTCTTCAGCACAAAAAAAAGACATCGTCACAATATGTGACAATGCCTTCTTTATGGGTTAACCCGATTTATTAGATTTTAAAATGGCTTACTTCACTTTGCAGTTTTTCTGCAAGAGTCGCCAATGTTTGTGCGTTTGTTGAAATTTCTTCGGTTGCTGCTAACTGCTGCTCGGTAGCTGCACTCGTATCACTTGCTCCCTCTGCTGCATGGTTTGCCAAGTTTTCTACTTGTTGTGCGCTTGCTGTTACTGAGCTACTCATTTCCTTAATATGTTCAATTGCGGTAGTAACGGTTGCAACTTTCACTGCAACTTCTTCTACACTGGACTCAATTTCATTGAACACGTCTAATGATTCGGTTGTCTTAGAAAGACCATCCTCAACCTTGTCTCCACCTGTTGTGATCGCTTTAACTGCCTCAGAAGATGCGGACTGGATTAGTTTAACCATGGATTCAATTTCAGAAGCAGAATTTTTGGATTGCTCAGCAAGCTTGCGTACTTCTTCTGCAACTACTGCGAAGCCTTTTCCATATTCGCCTGCACGAGCTGCTTCAATTGCAGCATTCAGCGCAAGTAGATTCGTTTGCTCTGAGATGTCCGTGATTAAAGCTGTAATGGACTGTATTTCATTGGAATGCTTAGCCATGTTATTCATTATTTCTGTTGTTTCTTTGAATGTCTCATGAATGGTGTTCATTTGACTTGCTACTCCAGATACTACTGTAGAGCCTTTGGTAACGAGTTTTTTCACGCCATCAGTTGCTTCCAGCATTTCTTTGTTGTTTTGTGAAATGTCTGATACGCCTTGTTGCATTTCAGACATAGATTGCACAGAGTTTTCAACATGCTTCACTTGCTCTTCACTTACTGCCATTTGATCCTCTGCAGATTTTGCCACCATTTGAGAGGATGCTAGGCTTTCCTCTGAGCTTGCAGACAGTTCTTCTGCATTAGCGGCAAGCTGCATAGAGGAATCGCGAACGTTAGAAACGATACGTTGTAAATCACTTGTCATTTTATTAAAGGTAGCTGCCATTGCCCCAACTTCGTCTTTATTTTTAATAACGATTGGTTCTACTTTCAGGTTACCGTTTGCAATTTCCTCTAAGCCCCCTGTCACCTTACGAATTGGGTTAGCTATACCTTTACTGATGAAATGAGAAACAAGTATACCTATAATAATACTTGCGATTGCCAATATAATTATAAATATATTAATTTTATCATTATATGTATCTAATTCTTCTCTAGTCTGTAGCATATTTTTTTCTTGAATTTGTTTTAACTCACCCAAGATTGCTAAAGCATTGCCGTTAAGCTCGCTTGACTTTGCTGCATATTGTTCAAAGGGTTGATTGCTTTTTTTCGACGTGATTATTTTATCATTTGATTCAAAAAGCTGTACTGTCTCTGTTTGAAGGTCCTTTAATAACTTTTGTGACTCTTCATCCTTTACAGATTCTATTAAAGCACGAGCTGCGACTGATCCCTTTTCTATTTCTTGATCAAATTTTTGGACAGCCTCATCTGAACCGAACATAACGAACTCTAGAATAGCAGTGGCCATATCCTTTTGAATTACTTCAATTTCTGATACTAAATTAATCTTTTCAATATCCTTATCAATAATATCTTTATACTTATTTGCAAGGTCATAAGAAGTAAAAATAGAAATAACACTTATTAAAACTAATAAAAGTAAAACAAATGAAAACCCGAACCACATTTTTTTAGAAATTGATAATTTCATTTTGGAACTCCTTTTCCGTAATTATTTTCATACATGAGTAAAATGCACCTCTATAATTATACTCTTTATAAGGTATTTTGACATAGATAAATGTACATATTTATTTCTAATGGCATAAAAAAGTTCTACACTTTTTAAATTAAGTATAGAACCTTTATACCTACATTTTAAAATGACTTATATTATCTTGTAATTTTTCTGCTAAATTTGCTAGAGATTGAGCATTAGACGTAATTTCATTATTAGAAGCAAGTTGTTGTTCTGTAGCTGCGCTAGTATCAGTAGCCCCTTGTGCTACAATTTCTGCGAGTCTTTGAACATCCCTAGAGCCCTCCGTGACAGTTTGAGCAATCGTCTGAATTTGCTTAATTGCACTAGAAACTGTTTCCACTTTAAAACCTACCTCTACTACGGCCGATTCAATATTCTCAAACACACGTAAGGACTCTTTTGTTTTCGCTAATCCTTCTTTAACCTTGCCTTCTCCAGCAGTGATGGCCACTACTGCATTTCCAGTAGCTCCCTGGATGACTCCAACCATTTCAGCAATTTCAGATGCAGCATTTTTGGATTGCTCTGCAAGCTTTCGTACCTCGTCTGCAACGACCGCGAATCCTTTTCCATATTCTCCAGCTCGAGCTGCTTCAATCGCAGCGTTTAATGCAAGCAGATTTGTTTGTTCTGAGATTTGTGTAATAAGAGTAGTAATACCTTGAATATCATTAGAATGCTTCTCCATATCTCTCATATTGGTTGCTGTTTCATTAAACGTCTCATGAATAGTGCTCATCTGTTGTGCCACCGCCTCGATGACATCAGATCCCTGTTTTACAAGCATTCCAACATTATTAGCAGAATTAAGCATCTCGCCATTATTAGAGGCAATTTCATTCACTCCTTGTGAAAGCTCCGACATCCCTTCCATAGAAGTTGTCATATGGAGTACCTGCTGTTCACTGCTAGCCATTTGCTCATGAGCTGAGCTTGCTACCATTTGTGAGCTCGCTAAACTTTCCTCTGAACTGGCTGATAATTCTTCCGCATTAGCTGCAAGCTGCATAGACGTTTCCTGTACATTCGAAACAATCATACGGAGGTCCGCTGACATTTTGTTAAATGCCGTGGCCATTTCCCCAGCCTCATCTTTGTTTTTAATAAGAATTGGCTCTACATGTAGATTACCCCCTGCTATTTCTGTCAGACCGGAAGTCACCCGCTTAATCGGACGTGCAACACTTCTTCCGATTAAAAATGCAATGATTATTCCAAGGACAGCTCCAACAATTGTAATAGACATAACAAAAATGATAGCAATGCGCTCGTAATCCAAAAGCTCACCAACAGTAGCATTCATATCCTGCTGAACCTGCTCATCAATTTTATCTAGCAAAGAAATCATATTATCATTAATCGTTTTAACATCTTTTGTTAACGTGTTTATTTGAGATGGATCAATGAGTACTTGATTGGAAAT
>NZ_JBAEAP010000427.1:0-1748 GCF_056205495.1 Psychrobacillus sp.
AACGAGCCGATTAAATACGCTTGGCTATTTTCTGAAGGCCACTTACTTTGGAATTTGTAAGTTTTGTTAAGGGCAGGTGTAACTACGAAAACACCTTCAGCATTACGAACAATCATTTGTGTGTTTTCTGCATTTGCATCAGAAACTTTAACGCGATAAAAGTCTGGTTTAGTATGCCAAACTTCCACATCATAAACTCTTGGCTCTGCACCTGTTAGAATACTCATTTCTGCAGTTAGTTCATATCCCTTTGCGTCACTCCATTTGTTGCTCAACTTCTTTACTACGTCTTCCTTCGATTCAGCTCCACATGCAGATAGTACCAGAATCATTGCAAATAAAACTACCAGTCTAGCCACTAGGCTCTTCAATTTTGTCCACCCTTTCTATTATCACTGCCTTCGTTTATTGTATGTAGGTGGACGACCGGTTATGATTGAAGAATTATTTGTGCAGCAGCATAATCTTTTGTGTGAGTGATAGAAACAAAGCCATTTATAGGCTTTTCCTTAAAATATAATATAGGTTTCCCAGAACTTTCTTTTAAAATTTCTATATCTTGAAAGCTACATTGCTTCCCAATACCGGTGCCCATTGCCTTAGAGAAAGCTTCTTTAGCTGCAAATCTTCCTGCTAAAAATTCTAATTGCCGAGCACCTGATAATGTCTCCATAATTTCTTTTTCTTTTTTTGTTAAAACACGCGTAACAAACTTTGAAGTTTTAGTTAAAATGGATTCTATTTTTTTTATTTCAGTTATGTCTAATCCAATACCAGTTATCATGAATGTTCTTCCTTTCCTATATGGTCTATACAAGATATACTATTAATAAGAAATTCGAGGTGAGAGTATGTTCTCCAGAAGAGAAAGCTTTAAACAATACATAAAATTATATCCGATTGTTTCTACTTTATTGGCCATCAATATTTTTATCTTCCTATTAACTATTATACCGGTTTATGGGATATATTTGCGGTATATGGGGATGGGGGTTAACCTACTCATTGCAGAGGGTGAATATTGGAGATTAATCACTTCCATGTTCTTGCATGCAGGATTTGCTCACTTACTATTTAATATGTTCTCTTTATACATCTTCGGTCCTGAGTTGGAACAGCTTACTGGTAAAGCTAGGTTCTTAACAATCTACTTCCTATCAGGCTTCATGGGTAATGTAGCAACTTATTTGATCCATGACTGGAATTACGCTGGACTTGGAGCTAGTGGAGCAATATACGGTATTTTAGGTGCTTTTGCTGCGTTAGTTTATTACACGAAACACTTATTACCCCAGCTCAGACAGATTATCATTCCTATCATCGTAATTGGTGTCATTCTATCATTCCTACAACCGAATGTAGGGGTGACTGCTCATCTTGGTGGTCTAATTACAGGATTCATACTTGGAATGATCTATTTTCATCCTAAACGAATTGCTTCCTGGAAGAAAAAGAAGAATCCATACAGAGTGGTTAAGTAACTCCCATTGCTCAAAACAACTAGAATGGAAAGATTTCTTACTTAGAGATCATGGAATAAAAAGAAAGCAAAAACGTGAAATCGAGTTTTTTCCGATTTCACGTTTTTTTATGGATAGGCTATGTTGAAGGTAGGGTTGATTTATGATGCAAAGAAATCTTAGATCAGAGAGTAGAATTGATTTCCGCACCAGCCGGACGCTTTCCTCGGGGTGAGCGATAAGCCATCACCCATCGCTTACGCGCGTGGTTGTGATGTCTTATCTGTC
>NZ_JBAEAP010000428.1:0-2278 GCF_056205495.1 Psychrobacillus sp.
ACCTAATGTAAAAGCCTCTCCAGATTCTACTTGTTGAATAGTAGATTCACCAATTCTAACTTCCTGACCTAACTTCAAATTAATCGAAATGCCTCTATCCTTCGCCAATTCTTGGATTTCATTAAATCTTTCCAAAACGATTTCTCTTTGAACATCAAATTGTGGGTGATAGCCATGTGGTGTTACCATAATATCAGTTAGTCCTTCTTTTTCCGCCTGATATAATAGACCAAGCGATTCTTCTAATGTAGCTGGCCCGTCATCCACTCCATAGAGTATATGAGCATGTATATCTACCATTTTATAACCTTTATCCCCTTTTTTGTAAATTAAAAGAGTGATTGGTATTGTTGCCCAATCACTCTCCCGAACCATAATATTGATAATAATGATCCTTTTGAAGAACGAAATTATTCAAAACGACTCCTAATATGTTCGCTTGGGAAGAAACTAATGCTTCCTTCGCCTTTACCACCGCTTCTTTTTCCGTTTCTCCAGAACTCATTACTAAAATCGTTCCATCGCATATGTTCGAAAGTATTTGTGCATCTGTCACAGATAATATCGGCGGTGCATCGAAAATGATTAGGTCATATTGTTCTTTTAATTGTTCAATTACTTTTCCCATTGTATTGGAGCTTAGTAGCTCTGCGGGATTTGGAGGAATAGGACCACACGTAATAATGTGTAAGTTTTCCGTTTCGGTCTGCTTTAGCGCATCCTCTAGTAATACTTGTCTAGTTAACAAATTGGATAACCCTACTGTATTCGTTAAGTGGAACGTGTAGTGCACGGTCGGTTTACGCATATCCGCGTCTATTAACAGCACCTTCTTACCTTCCTGCGCAAATACTACCGCTGTATTTGCAGCGACCGTCGATTTCCCTTCACCTGGAGAGGCGGAAGTAAATAATAATGTTTTAATCGGCTTGTCCGGCATGGAAAAATTGATATTTGTTCGAAGTGTCCGAAACTGCTCAGAAACAATCGATTTAGGGTTAGCTGCTGCGATGAGCTTTCTCGCTGCTTTTTGGATGATTTTCTTTTTTTTCTTAGCCATTTTATGCCCTCTTTCGTCTGCTTGCTACTTCAAGCTTCGTGCTTTGAAGATCTTTATCGGAAATAACACTGATCAGTCCCAATACTGGTAAGCCTAATACGTCCTCTACATCCTGCTCATTTTTGACAGTCGTATCTAAATATTCCAATAGGAAGGCAATCCCTACTCCTAGCATTAGGCCGATAACTGCTCCAATCGCCATATTCAGCATCGGGTTAGGCTTCACTGGAGATGGATTATCCGATAGAATAGCCGGTGTTAACACACTGACATTATCTACCTTCATCAAATTCTTAATCTCTGCTTGGAATACCTCGGCCGTCATATTGGCAATATCGACTGCTCGTTTTGGGTTCGGATCCTGAACGGTAATATTGACTACCTGCGAGTTTTCCGCATTATTTACTGTAATTTGCTCCGTTAAAGCACCAGTAGTAGTGTCTAAATCTAGCTTCTCAATAACTAAGGAAAGAATAGCTGGACTTTTAATAATGACATTGTATGTATTAATCAGCTGTAAGTTTGCTTGTATTTCCTGGGAGTTAAAGTTAGTTGCGTCTGTCTTCTCTTGGTTCACTAAAATTTGTGTCGAAGATTGATAAATTGGTGTAAGCAATAGAAAACTAACGACACCACTAATTGTTATTGCTAAAATTGTCATGACAATGATGAGTGCCAATCTCTTTTTTAACGTCTTAAAAAGATCCTGGAGACTGATTGTTTCTTCCATTAATTGATAACTCCTTCTCTCTATCTTTTACGAATTTTGACTCAGTATAACATATATTATCTTTATTATTCTATCATAGGGCAGTATAATAAAACCATCTGAAATAAAATAATACCTATTTAACCAAACGGAGGTTATTACTTGAATTTACATAAGTCTATTATGCTAGTACTATCGATACTTTGTGTCATCATCTTAATATTGAGCTACTTTATGTGGAAGGATAAGCTAGAAAATGCACATAATTTGTCAAAAACTGCTACAGATTCTCAAATGGAAAAGGTTCAGAAAGAAGAATCAACTTCTAGCGAAGAGACAACACCCTTACCTGAAAAGCTAGAGTTAACAAGAGATGGAATCATGGCGGCACTTAGCAATGCCGATACGAAAGTACAGGAGTTAGTGCTTGGTCGCTATGACCAGGAGGAAAAAGTACAGATGCTTCTATTAGGCTCTACCGTTATGAATGACGGCAGTCCAGGATACGG
>NZ_JBAEAP010000429.1:0-2206 GCF_056205495.1 Psychrobacillus sp.
CAGCAACGTGAAATCATCTACAAAGAGCGTAATGAAGTTCTGGAAACAGAAAACATGCGTGACTTAGTGGAAACCATGATTTTTGCTGTTATTGAGCGACTTGTAACTACGCACACTAACGCGGAAAATAAAGCAGAGTGGAATTACAAAGCGATAGAGGATTATATTCAAGCGAATATGCTTCCAGAGGGTGTTATTACGCAAGAAACTTTAGAAAATCTTTCTCAAGAAGAAGTTATTGAGAAGATTAAAGAAGAAGTTATCTCCTTCTATGATGCAAAAGAAGAAGAAATGACAGCTGAACGTATGCGCGAATTTGAAAAAGTTGTACTGCTTCGTTCAATTGACTCGAAATGGATCGATCATATTGATGCAATGGATCAGCTTCGCCAAGGGATTCACTTACGTGCATATGGTCAAACAGATCCGCTTCGCGAATATCAAAGTGAAGGCTTTGCAATGTTCGAGGCAATGGTTGAGTCAGTCCAAGAAGATGTTGCTAAATATGCGATGAAAGCAGAAATTCGTAACAACCTAGAGCGTGAAGAGGTAGCAAAAGGGCAAGCTGTAAATCCAAAAGAAGAAGGCGGTCCTGTAAAGAAAAAACCTGTTCGCAAACAAGCAACAGTGGGACGTAACGAACCATGCCCATGTGGTAGTGGAGAAAAGTTTAAAAATTGCCACGGAGCAGTTAGATAATAGAGATATTCGGAGGAAATAAAAAATGATAGAAATTTCAGTTGTAAGAAATGAATTAGACCGTACGGCGGGCAAGTTAAATGACTTTAGGGGGTCTCTTTGACTTAGAAAACAAAGAGGTTCGTATACAAGAGCTAGAGGAATTAATGACTTTCCCTGACTTTTGGGATGATTCCCAAGGAGCTCAAAAGGTCATCAATGAGTTAAACGCTTTAAAAGGCATAGTGGAGCAATACAACGACCTTATGTCTACACAAGAAAACTTAGAAATGACGTTAGAGTTATTGAAAGAAGTTCCTGATGAGGAATTGCAAGAGGAGCTTGGCAGTGAGCTGAAAGAGTTTACAGCTGCACTTGGAGAGTTTGAGCTTCAACTTCTTTTAAGTGAGGAATATGACAAGCACAATGCTATTTTAGAATTACATCCAGGCGCTGGTGGAACTGAATCCCAAGATTGGGGATCGATTCTTTTACGTATGTATCAGCGCTGGGCTGACAAACGTGGCTTTAAAGTAGAAACGATCGATTACTTGCCAGGAGACGAAGCAGGTATTAAATCTGTAACGCTACTGATCAAAGGTCATAACGCCTATGGATATTTAAAAGCAGAAAAGGGTGTACATCGTCTAGTACGTATTTCACCGTTTGATTCGTCTGGTCGACGACATACCTCTTTTGTGTCTTGTGAGGTTATGCCAGAATTTACTGATGAGATTGAAATTGAAATCCGTACAGAAGATTTGAAAATTGATACGTATCGTGCAACTGGTGCAGGTGGTCAGCATATCAATACAACGGACTCCGCTGTCCGTATCACTCACTTACCAACTAACTCGGTTGTAACATGCCAATCAGAGCGTTCACAGATTAAAAACCGTGAGCACGCGATGAAGCTTTTAAAATCAAAGCTTTACCAATTAAAAATCGAAGAACAGGAAGCTCAGCTTGCTGAAATTCGTGGAGAACAAAAAGAAATTGGATGGGGAAGTCAGATTCGTTCCTATGTATTCCACCCATACTCCATGGTTAAGGATCACCGTACCAATGAGGAAAGTGGAAATGTCCATGCAGTCGTGGATGGGGAAATTGACCCATTTATTCATGCCTACTTACGTTCCAAAATAAATTAATAGACGGTAAAAAATCCCATGCTATAATAAAATAGTATGGGATTTTTACTATTTTATATGGGGATTGGGGAAAAGGATATGAACATACATGAATTGAAAAAAAAGGATTTGCTAAGAAAAAATACAATCCTTTATTTGGCTTATGCCCTCGCAGTAGGATTAGGACTCTTAGTTCAAGTTCTCATAAAGGCCGAATCAGCAATTATCTTTTCTATAGGTATACCATTTGCTATATCCATAATTTTTTATTTCCTGGCTAGAAAGTCAAAGTCAATTGAGATTGTTAAGATATTTCCTTACATAATTATATTATTTGCTGCGATTACTGCTAGCAGTACCGCATATTTTAATACAGTCAGTCTAGGGACCATTATTTT
>NZ_JBAEAP010000430.1:0-2859 GCF_056205495.1 Psychrobacillus sp.
AGTTCACGAGGTTTTTTGTAAGAACCAGTAAAGAATACACGTAAAGTATGTAAGAACATCATAACAATTACAAGAGATGCTCCCCAGTGATGCATTCCACGCACGATTTCACCGAATGCTACTTCATTTTGAAGGTAGTAAACTGATTCCCATGCATTCTCGATATCCGGTACATAATACATTGTTAAAAACATACCAGATAGAATTTGAATAACTGTAATGAAGAATGTTAATCCTCCGAAACAATAAACAAATGCTGAGAAATGATGTGCAGGGTTTACGTGTTCTGGTACTTCATGGTCTGCAATATCACGCCATATAGGTGTAATATCAAGACGTTCATCCACCCAATCATAGATTTTATTAAGCACTGATGTCGTACCCCCTTACATTAAACTAATGTGTTAGTTATAGCTTTTCCAATTTCTAAGAAACCGTTATTTTCACGTACTTCAAATTGATCCAACGGACCTAGAGGTGGTGTTTTTGCAACATTCTGTCCGTTTTTCTCGTAACGGCCTGCGTGACATGGACAGAAAAATTGATTTTTGTGTGCTGGGTCACCTTCCCAGTTAACTGTGCATCCTAAGTGCTTACATACTGGAGACAATGCAATAATGCTATCTCCTTCTTTGTAAACCCATGCAGCGCTAGTTACATCAGACTTGTACCAGGCATCTACCTGCTCGAAAGTAAAGTCTACTCGTTCAGGAACCTCAGTAAGGTCTGCAATCTTCTTCTCAGTCAGTACGAAATCTCCACCTTCTGATTTTTGCAATACAGGATCAACTGCAAAACGTACCATTGGCATAAGCATACCTGCTGCCATGAATCCGCCAACACCTGTTAATGTATAACTTAAAAATTGGCGTCTTGATACTTTATTGTTACTCATCCTTTTCCCCCCTCTAACTTAAAGGTCAGTCCAATGGACATACTTGCTTGAATTAATAATACTAGGACATTTCAATGATATATCAATAAAAAAGGAAGGTCAATAATTCCTGCTACGAATTATGAACTTTGTGAACAAATAATGAAACATATTGTCACTAATTCGCCCACTTATTCGCAAAACGAGGGATTAATTGTCTTAATTGATCCTCCAATACGGATAATTTCATTTTTTGATCCATGGAATCAAGTGGTATTGATGGGAACCACAGGACATTTTGTTCCTCTCCCATTGTACTCCACTCTCTGTCAGAAGTAACGTAAAAGATATGTTTAAATCCAGCTTTTTTAAATTCTTCATTCCAGGCCTCTAATAATGATAGCTTGTCCTGAGATCCTGTATAAGAGAAGGAAGGAAATAAAACTATCCTTCCTTTGAACTGATTTTCAATTGTATTTGCTAGCGACAAAGTAAAATCTGCAGCTGAGGCAGCAAATGGAAATCCATGCTCTGAACCATCTATCAATATAAGTGGGACTATCGCTGTATCAATATATTCTTTTTGTGCTTGAAAAACTGTGCTATCTTTTCCGTTCCAATGCATGTTATCTCTCCTATTTTTCTCTATACGGTAGATTTTTCCATAGTGCGGAAAGTTCGAGAAACTTTTCTTTATTATTATCATCAATTGCTTGATCAATCTGTTTTTTTAGCTGTTCGGCCTGAAAAGATTGCAAGCTTTCTGTTAAAATATCCTCTGCAATTAGCTTATCTTTTTCACTAATATGCAGATATTTGGGCATATACGGGTTTTCTTCTAATACTGCTAAATACTCGGGACTTGGCGGCAGTGTTTGAAAGTTCAATTGTATATACATCTCTTCATCTGGGTTTAAGCGAAGATCGTGAAAAGATTTTTCAGCATCTGCTGTCATGATACTACCTTTATAAAATCTAAAAGGTATTCCGGAGGATGTAGTAACAGACATAATCATAGCTCTTGGACAATAATGGGCTTCCTCCACAAAGTGTACATTGTTCAACATTGTTTCGTGGCTTATTAAGTAATTTAAAATCCACACACATTCTCTTCTCTTCATTTGATACTTTTTCAGAAACCAACGGACAAATTCTTTTTTCTCACCAACTGAAACAGAAGCAGTCACATAACCTCTCCTTCCTATCATTATTCCATCATGTCAAACCATTCACTGTTTTCTGGCTGAAGCTCTTGTAATATCAAAATAATTTCTCTTGCTTCTTCACGTTTACCATCTTCTAAAAGGAAGTATAAGTACTTTTCCAAAAATGCTGCATCCTCTTTATGTTCAGTATATGCAAGCTTATAAAATTCGTATGCTTTTTCATACATTTCTAACCGCTCATATGCTGAGGCTAAAAGGGGATACATAGAAGACATCTCAAATTGCTCTTGCTTTAAGGTTTCATAGAGGTCAATTAATTCCTCATCCATTTCCTCCTGGGAGAACAAGGAAGAAAGTATGTAAATAGCATCCATGTACTCAGGGTCTAATGCTATTGCTTCCTGAAGAAAACCTTCTGCTTCTTTCACTCTACCCAATTTTAGAGAAATTTTACCTGCAAATAAATAATATTCTTTTTCAAATTCATCTCTAGCGATTCCATCTGTAATAGCACTCAGTGCTTCCTCATTCTTTTCAAGCATAGCGTATGTTTCCGCTAAAAGCATATAGCCAGAGAAGAAATCTGGGTCTATTTCTAAAAGATGATTTAAATGTTTTGCAGCCGTTTCATACTGTCTAACTTGGAAAAATGCATATCCTGCCTGAAAAAGAACCTCTGGTGCAGCTTCCTTTTGAAGGGCCTCTGTATAATAAGGGATAGCCTCTTCATACGCTGCTCCAGCACTATAGATTTCAGCTATTTTTAATGAAAGATCCACTCCTTGCAGCTCACTTTTAGAAGCTAAAAGATCTTCCATA
>NZ_JBAEAP010000431.1:0-2586 GCF_056205495.1 Psychrobacillus sp.
AAGAAAATAAAAATACTTTTTTACAAACGCTTAGAGAAAAATTAGTTATACGAGAGGAAATCGTCTATCCTGGATATTCTTTAAGACTTCAACTTTTAGGCTCCTTTACTTTATATATGGGGATTCATGAGGTAGAGGAAAGAAAGTGGCAAAGGGAAAAATCGAAGGAACTTCTTACTTATTTATATTTGAATAAAAGTCGTTTTGTACCTAAAGAAGAATTAATAAGAAGCTTATGGAAAGAAAACGCCGATGAAAAATCATCTGATCGAGATTTTAAGGTTATTTTAAATGCATTGCTCAAAGTTATCGAACCAAGTAGGGAAGCTAGAGGAGAATCATATTTTATAATCCGAAAGCAATCGATGTATAGATTAAACCCAGAGGCAGTTGTGAGAAGTGATTTAGAAACTTTTAATGATTACGCAACACTCGGTATGCTTGAAAAAGATGCCTCCTTAGCATTAGAGCATCTATTGAAGTCAGTGAGACTTTATAATGGCAGCCTTCTAGAAGGAAAGCCAGCGATTGAGTGGATTTCCCATGAGCGGGAGAAAACAGAACAACAGTATATATTGGTATTAGAAAGATTAGCGCAAACGAGTACACGTTTGAAGGACTTTGAGAAGACAATCTACTGGTCACAGAAGCTTATCCACTTAGATCATACGTGGGAAGAGGCCTATCGTTTACTCATGTTTGCTTATTATCAGCTACAAAATAGAACGCAGGCCGTTAAATGGTATGAACGCTGTGTAGCAACTTTGCACGAGGAGCTTCACGTAGAACCTATGCAAACGACTATTCAAATGTATGAGATGATTATCAATTATGGATAAAGTTTATTTCATCTAATTTATAGGAGGAGAATTGTAGAAATTAAGTAAAGTAATACTTATTACTTTTTTAAGTATGTCTTTGTCCGCTTGTAATATAGCTCCAATTACTGTGGTTACCAATTCTGTTTCATCATTTGGTTGTCCAGACGCGGAAATTGAATGGATTGATATGGTTATGATTAATGACATCAAGTATATGCATCATTTTCCTGAGCCGTCTGATAAAGAATTGACCTTATCTATCGAAACAGGTAATAAACTTGGTGAGGTTACCTATAAGATGGCAGGTAGTGCATGTAGTAATCATAAGATGACAAACGGCGATGCGACCTACGCGGAGAAAGGGTCACCAATTTACGGGATAAAGGGAATTCCAGCATCTTTAGCGGTCCAAGTAAATGACAAGGTATTTGTAGTGGAAACCAATAAAAAAGCAAAAATAGCTGGAGAACTTTACCCGTTAGTAGGGTTGGTCAGCAAAATATATATTGAAAGTACAGAGGATGGAAGAAGAATTCACGAGTTCCGTCCGGAGTCGGTTCAACAGTTTATTGATACATGGAATACATTAACACTAGAAGATGTTGAATCTATAGAAAGGGATGGTTCTAGAGTCTTTTTGCAAATCGAGTTACACAATAGCATTCATTTTAGACAAGTTTACTGGCGTGAATCCAATACCTTTAGCAATGGTGCGATAGGCACGATCAAAATGAAAGAAATTATCGATCATGAATTATCCACTATCGAATAAAACATAAAAAAGGCTTCGGAAATTTACGAACAGTAAAATTTTCGAAGCTTTTTTAATTTTACATGATTGCCCTATCCAAGAATGTTGCAACTTATTTGTAACTCCTATTTTGTACAGTTAAAACGAAGCATGAGAGCGCTTACAAAATAAATGGGAGGTTAAAAACATTGAAAAAATGGATTCTATTTCTAACGCTATTATCGGTTGTATTTTTTAGTGCAGCTTGTAGTGATGAAGCTGCTGAAACTAGTGAGGAGTCAGGAGGAACTACACCGGTTTCAGGCGAGGTGCAGGAAGGCGAGACTATTAAAATTGGTGTACTTGCTTCGTTGACTGGAGCACTTGAGTCGTACGGTAAGCAAACTAGAAACGGTTTTGAACTTGGTTTAGAGTATGCGACCGGCGGGACAATGGAGATAGCTGGCAAGAAAATTGAGGTTGTTTACGAGGATACAGAGACTAAACCTGAGGTTGCTGTTCAAAAAGCCACGAAGCTTTTGGAAGAGGATGAAGTAGATTTCTTAGTTGGTTCCTCTAGTTCAGGGGATACGTTAGCTGTTCTGCCGCTTGCAGAGGAATATGAAAAGATTATGATCGTAGAACCTGCTGTAGCTGATAGTATTACGGGTTCTGAATTTAATCCATATATATTCCGTACGGCTCGTAATTCTTCTCAGGATGCAGTGGCAGGAGCAGCAGCGATTGCTAAAGAAGGAGTGAAGATAGCGACCTTCGCACCAGATTATTCCTTCGGCTGGGATGGAGTCACAGCGTTTAAAGCAGCAGCTGAAAAGCTGGGGGCAGAAATCGTATTAGAGGAATACGCTGACCCTGCTGCAACAGATTTCACATCTAATCTACAAAAGGTAATTCAAGCGAAACCAGATTATCTTTTCGTCGTTTGGGCTGGTGCTAACTCACCTTGGAACCAAATCGCTGACTTAAAATTGCAGGATAAAGGGATAAAAATCTCAACTGGTGCACCAGATATCC
>NZ_JBAEAP010000432.1:0-13344 GCF_056205495.1 Psychrobacillus sp.
CGGCTAATAGCTTGGATGACCGGCACAACACGCTCAATTTCTTCTTCATCAGATATTGGTGTGTATCCTGGTCTTGTGGACTCTCCCCCAACATCTATTATTTTAGCTCCTTCGGCTACCATTTGCTTTGCTCTACCGACAGCCTGCTCTATCTCATTGAACCTTCCACCATCCGAAAAGGAATCCGGTGTAACGTTAAGAATGCCCATTACAATCGTTTCATTTCGAAAATCTAGAGTGACTCCTCCAGCTTTAAACGATTGTAAATTATGTTTTAAATTCATGTTATACTCTCCTTTTTCCCTGAATACACGCAACGTATTGTTTGTGAAGCTCTTTGTAAACAGGACCGAGATTTCCTAAAAACTGTTTCCCTTCAATACTTTTAATCGGAACCAGCTCCTGAACTGCGTTTGTTATAAAAACCTCTTCTGCAGATTCTAAATGAGTCTTTGTGTAAAAGCCTTCTTCTATATCGCTTGTACAATTTTTTATAATCCATTTTCTCGTCGTTCCATTTAATATTCCAGTTTCTACAGAGGGAGTATAGAGTTTCCCGCCCTTTACCCAAAAGACATTAGAAGTAATACCTTCTGCTACAAAACCTGAGGTATTTACAAAAATCCCTTCCTGATCAGCTAGTGAGTTTAGTTCAAACCTCGCTTGAACATTGTTTGCAAAGTGGTGGGATTTATGACGAATACTGCTCTCCGGAGTATTTCTGACTGTCTTTAACCAGACTGCTGACTTCTCTTTACCACGTATCATCGGAACAATGGGCTTTCGATATAAAATAACGGTTGGTTCCTGATAATTGTTTGGCTGTAATCCTAAATCATGAATACCTGCACTAACGTTTAAACGAAAATACCCGTCTTCCCCTTTATTCGCTTCTGTTAATAAATTCACAGCCTCCAAAATAGCCTGCTTGTCATAAGGCAGGTCTATACGAAAATCGGCCAGTGCCTCTGTGAGTCTCAACCAATGCTCATCCCATAAAAATACGTTGCCATTGTATGTACGAAACGTTTCGAAAAAGCCAAGGCCATATAAGAAGCCATGATCATAGGCTGATATCGTTAATTCACTAGCTTTATATAATTGCCCATTCTTCCAAGCCTCCATTTAGGACAGCTCCTTAGCATAGCAGTGGTCATGCACAAAGTTTTGAATTAGTTTTTTTCCTTCCTCCGTCATGATAGACTCCGGGTGGAACTGTACACCCTCTATTGGAAAATCCTTATGGCGTATTCCCATTATTTCTCCCTCCGCTGTCCAGGATGTAATTTCGAGACAGTCTGGAAGTGAGCCTCTCTCTACTATTAAAGAATGATAGCGAGTAGCAAGGAACGGATTGGGCATATTCTTATTAACACCTTTACCATCATGAAAGACCGGAGACGTTTTCCCATGCATTAATCGTTCTGCACGAATTACATGACCCCCAAAAGCTTGGCCAATGGACTGGTGTCCCAAACAAACCCCTAGCAAAGGTATTTTCCCGGCGAAATAGGTGATTACTTCTAAGCTGATACCTGCCTCGTTCGGGGTACAGGGACCTGGAGAAACAACAATAACTTGAGGTGATAATTGTTCAATTTCCTCTATGGAAAGCTCATCATTACGAACAACCTTTATCTCTACACCACATTCCCCGATATATTGCACTAAATTGTAGGTAAAGGAATCATAGTTATCAATCATCAAAATCATTTGCTTCCTCCTTCCGCCATGGCCTTTGCCTGCCATAAAGCCTTTGCTTTGTTTATGGACTCTTTATATTCTGCGCTAGGCTTCGAATCAATTACTATACCCGCCCCTGCCTGTATATGAGCCATTCTATCTTGTATAAATGCCGTCCGTATAACGATATTAAGCTCTATATCCCCGGTATATCCAAGCCATCCTATAGAACCTGTATATAGTCCTCTTCGAACAGGCTCTAACTCATCTATGATTTCCATGGTTCTTATTTTTGGTGCTCCAGTAATGGTTCCACCTGGGAACATTGCTCGAACTATTTCTGAGTTTGTCGCCCCTTGGCGTAGCTGCCCCTTAACATTTGAAACAATATGCATGACATGGGAGTAACGCTCAATTACCATAAACTCGTCCACTTCCACTGTGCCATAAGCAGAAACGCGACCTAAGTCGTTCCGCTCCAGATCTACAAGCATGACGTGCTCAGCACGCTCTTTTTCATTTTCAATCAGCTCATTGGCCAATAAAAGATCTTCTGCCTCGTCTTTTCCTCTAGGTCTTGTACCAGCGATTGGTCTTGTAGATAGCTCCAGCCCCTTTTTCTTTACCAATAACTCAGGAGATCCTGAAACTATTGCAAACTCTGGTGACTGAATATATGCCATATAAGGAGAAGGGTTGAAGGTACGCAAAGCCTCGTACATTTCAATGGCTGATGCTTTCAACTCTTTAGATTGACGAACTGATAAGTTAACTTGGAAAACGTCTCCTTGAGCAATATATTCTTGAATTTTTAGCGTAGCTTCTTCAAATTCCTCTGAACTCATCGACACATGTAGCTCCGATGAATCCCCTTGAACTTCCATTGCAGCTCCTGGCAAGAAGATTCTAGAGGATATGCCCTGATCGGCTGCCTGTTTATATTGCTCTTCCATTTCCTCTAAATCCTCACTACTGCTAGAGAGCTTCATCAATGTTACTGTTTCAGTCTCCACATCTAACACAGCCCAGCTATCTAGTAGATAAAAGTATATATCCGGTATATGCATATCATCTTCTGAATGGGTTGGTAGCACTTCTATCTTTCTAGCATAATCGTAGCTAATAAATCCAGCTGCTCCCCCTTGAAAATCAGGAAGGCTGTTATCGTAAGAAATCTTATAGTTTGCAATGAGGCGCTCTAGCTCATCTAAAGGCTCACCCTCTATAAATTCCTCCCCTCCTTCTCTCCACTTAACATGGATGCCCTTCTCCTCAGACTTAATAGTAGCTAATGGATTCCAGGCTGCTACAGAAATATGACCGCCTCTCCCACTCTCTAAGAACAGATGATGTGTTTCGTTTTTGGTAAGCTCTTTATATCCATAAAAAAATGCCTCTTTAGACATTTGGAATGAATGTGTATGAAGATGTAATCCCACTATTTTCATTTCCCCCTAAAAACAATCTGACTTCATCTTAACGTGAAACTGTTACTTTTTGCCACAAAAAAGAGAGGAAGTTAACAAACTCCCTCTCGTTAGATTAACTCTTATGAAATTAACTTTCGAAACACATTTAAATTAGTCTTCAAATTGATAAAGAGGTGTACTCAAGTAACGTTCCCCGTTGTCAGGGATAACTGCAAGAACTTTTTTCCCTTTACCAAGTTGTTTCGCTAACTGAAGTGCTCCATAAATAGCAGCACCTGCAGATACTCCACCTAAGATTCCTTCACTTTTAGCAACTTCACGAGAAGTAGCATAAGCATCCTCGTTAGAAACTTGAATAATGGAATCATATAACTCAGTATCTAATACTTCCGGTACAAAGCCAGCGCCAATCCCTTGAATTTTATGTGGTCCTGGTTTACCACCAGAAAGGACACTTGAATCTTTTGGTTCAACTGCAGCAATGTGGATATTCGGGAATTTTTCCTTTAACACACCACCAGCACCTGTAATTGTACCACCAGTACCGATTCCAGCAACAAATCCATCTAATTGGTCAAATGCTTCTACAATTTCAGGACCAGTTGTTAAACGGTGCACCTCTGGATTTGCAGGGTTATTAAATTGTTGTGGCATAAACCAACCGTTTTCATTCGATAGTTCTAGCGCCTTCGCAATTGCACCCTTCATACCATCAGCTCCAGGTGTTAACACTAAATCAGCACCATATGCACGAAGTAAATTTCTACGCTCTAAGCTCATTGTGTCTGGCATTACTAATACAGCTTTATATCCTTTTGCTGACGCAATCATTGCTAGCCCGATTCCTGTGTTACCACTTGTAGGCTCAATAATTGTGCTTTCTGCATTTAATTTGCCTTCTTTTTCAGCATTTTCAATCATTGCTAGAGCAATACGATCTTTTACACTGCTTCCAGGGTTAAAGTATTCTAATTTCACATAAACCTCAGCATCTTCTGGGCTAGTCACTCTGTTTAATTTAACAATCGGGGTTTTACCTATTAAATCCGCTACACTATTCGCTAATTTTACCATTCTACGATTCACTCCTAATCCCTACTTGATTGATAGGTTTTATTTCCTATATCATATCAATCTTTGAGAACTACTGTCAATTAATACAGTTCGCCAAATAAAGTAAATTTTATTATTGACGATTCTTTTAAAATAAGCAGTTCACACACATTTCCATAATTACTAACCTACCCCTTTTACACCAGTACAAACAAAAATTTAAATTCCTGTTCTATATATTCTACGGGACTTTAGACTCTTATATACATTTGTTTCAAAATGAATTCATTTCGCATTCAGTTGGGAGAGCAACATGGTATATTCCCGACAATCTCTTGTGTCGTCTATAAAAAAACGCCCTCCATTGTTAGATTCATCCAACATTGGAGGGCGGTTTAAAGCCTAATTTTTACTGTTCCCCATATATCCATTCTGCATTATATTCCTGCCAGAATGATTCTTGTGTTACAGATTGATTTATTTGACTTAGTGCCAGCTCTCTCTTTATATGACCTTCTACTTTCTCATAAGAGAATGCTTGTCCTTCAAATATATCCTTTACAAGTGCTATTGCATAACGGCCATCCTTAAGAGCGATAACTCCGCTAGTCTTTCCTTCTTTAACCTTCTCTAATGCTTCAACTAAAGCTTCATCTATCGAATCCGTACCTTTAGAGATATAACCCACGTCTCCACCTAAGCTTGCAGAACTTGGGTCTGTAGAACGCTCTCTTGCCAGACCATCAAAGGACGATTCATCCTTTAGCTCTTTTAAAACAGCTTTCCCTTCCTCTTCTGTAGCCACGTAAATAACGCTAGTACGATAGGAAGTTGGGATATTATATAGATTTTTATTATTTTCATAGAAATCTTTAATATCCTTTTCCTTTACATTAACATCTTTTGCTAATACCTTCTCTAAAATAAGGCGAGATCGAATTTTCTTTCGTAATATCTCGTCGTCATATGCCTGAAGGGAAGTGTCTGTACCTTCCCTTGTGGACCTAATAAGCGCTAGCTCAAGATCTATCTCTGCGTCTGTTACTTTAATATCGTTTTTCTTCGCAGCAGCCTCCATGACCTCTGCGTTTACCATATCTAATAATACTTCTTTTCCATAAATTGTTTCCATGGAAGCCATCCATTGCTCTTTCGTAATAATCTTTCCATCAACTGAAGCGACTTCTTCGGATGCCTTTGCTTGTTGATCATTTGGTATTAACCAAGCTATAAACCAAAGTAAGTTTCCAAGTAAAAGTATACCTAGTACAATAAGTACCGGTTTCGTTTTTAAACGTCGTTTAGGTTGAGTTGGAACATTATTATGAATTGATTTCATCGATAAAAGACTCCAATTCATTTACTGAGTAATTATATTTTTCCATACAAAAATGACATTGAGCCTCAGCACCACCGTCTTCTTCAATCATGTCACGGATTTCACTTTCCCCAAGACTGATAATTGCACTACCAAATCGATCTTTAGAGCAATTACATTCAAACTGTACTGGCATCTCATTTAATATTTGAACGTTTTCTTTCCCAAGAATTTCAAATAAGAGTTCCTCTGGAGTCAATCCTCTTTCGATTAACTTAGACACCGGCTCCATCTTATTTAAATGTTCTTCTATAATTGTAATAGTCTCGTCATCTGTCCCTGGTAATAACTGAATGATAAACCCACCAGCAGCCAAAATGGAGTTGTCTGGGTTCACCAATACTCCTAGACCTACTGAGGACGGAACTTGTTCTGAAATAGCGTAATAGTAAGTGAAATCCTCTGCAATTTCTCCAGAAACTATTGGTACTTGTCCTGTGAAGAAATCTCTCATTCCTAGATCTTTGACAATTGTTAAAGTACCCTCTGTTCCTACTGCACGACGAACATCAAGCTTACCTACTGAGTTTAAGTCGAAATGTACTTGAGGATTTGTTACATATCCACGCACCTCACCTTTAGCATTGCTATCGATGATCATAGGACCAATAGGACCGTTTCCTTCTACTTTAACTGTTAACTTATCGTCACCCTTTAACATTGCTCCCATCATAACTGCAGCGGTCATAGATCTACCTAATGCGGCAGAAGCAGTTGGCCACGTTTGATGACGTTGCTGTGCCTCACCTACCGTACCTGTTGTGCGAACTGCAAATGCTCTAACACTTCCTTCAAAAGCTAAAGCTCTAACTAAATAATCATTCATTTATCTCATACCTCTTTCATCTATATTTCGTTGATAAATTAAATACAATCCTTTTAACGTAAGAAAAGGATCAATCATATCCATAATCGTTGTTTCATTACCTATTAAAGGAGCAAGCCCTCCTGTAGATATAACTTTAGGATTCACTTTAGAAACTTTTTTCATCCTATTTACAATGCCCTCCACTTGCCCAACGTATCCAAATACGATACCAGATTGCATGGCGGAAACTGTATTTTTGCCGATTACATGCTCTGGAGTTGTAAGTTCAATTCTAGGAAGCTTACTAGCCTTTTCAAATAATGCTTCTGTTGAAATACCGATTCCCGGAGCTATAGCACCACCCAAGTATTCACCTTTTTCATTTACATAACAGTAAGTGGTTGCAGTACCAAAGTCCACAATAATTAAAGGTGCTCCATATTCATGAATAGCTGCTACTGCATTAACAATACGATCGGCACCGACTTCACGAGGATTTTCATATTTTATATTCAATCCCGTCTTTACACCGGGACCTACAACTAAGGGTTTTATACCAAAATATTTCTTACACATAGCTTCTAAGGAGAACATAATTGGCGGCACTACTGAGGAAATGATAATACCTTCTATTTGTTCGAAAGTTATATTAACATGAGAAAATAGTGCTTTGACCTGCATCCCGAACTCATCCTCTGTTTTACGACGGTCCGTCTCCATTCTCCAGTGATGAATCAGCTGATCGTTATGGTAAATTCCTAGTACAATATTTGTATTCCCTGTATCAAGCACAAGTATCATGAAGATTTTCCTCACTTTTACGTAGATTTCCAACACATCATACCATATTTCCCGAGAAATAAAAAAGCTGAGTGACTCGCCTAAAGACGAAAATCACTCAGCTATATATTTTATTTATCAGTTGGACGCTTTTCTTGAATTGGATCTGAAGTAACATCTGTACGTTCTTCTAGAATAGGACCTGTCTCATGAGACGTGCCTTTTTCTGATGGTAAATCACCAATTGTTGGATCAGAAGAAGCTCCTGTAGCATCGGAATCCTTTTCCTTACTCAAATCAACCTTTTGATCGTTTTGATCGTATTCACGAACTGGTAGTGTTCCATGCTCTTGTAAATGTAAAATTTGAGCAGCATCTAACGTTTCAACATCTAATAACGTATTTGCGATTAAATCTAACAAATCGCGTTTCTCTGTTAAGATCTGTTTAGTTCGTTCGTATTGCTCTTTGATCATCGTTTGCATCTCATGATCAATTTCATATGCAATCTTATCGGAATAATTTTGCTCTGAGTTAAAGTCACGACCTAGGAAGACATTTCCTCCTTGAGTTTGACCAAATTGCATTGGTCCTAGCTTGTCACTCATACCATATTCCGTAACCATTTTTCTGACGATACCAGTAGCACGTTGGAAGTCATTATGAGCTCCTGTAGAAACTTCTCCAAAGACGATATCCTCTGCAACACGACCACCAAGTAATCCTGAAACTTTATCCAGAAGCTCTGGTTTAGTCATGAAGTAACGATCTTCTTTTGGAAGCATTACTGCATATCCACCAGCTTGGCCACGAGGAACAATAGTTACTTTATGAACGACTTCTGCGTCATCTAGTGTTAAACCTACTACTACGTGTCCAGCCTCATGGAAGGCAACAATTTTACGTTCTTTCGGAGATATTACTTTCCCAGATTTAGCTGGTCCAGCAATAACTCGGTCTGTTGCTTCATCAATGTCTGACATATCAATTTTTGTTTTGTTTCTTCTAGCAGCTACCAGGGCAGCTTCATTTAGAAGATTTTCTAAATCTGCTCCAGAGAATCCTGGTGTACGTTGAGCAATTGCTTTCAAATCAACCGTATCATCTAAAGGTTTGTTGCGTGCATGTACTTGAAGCACTGCTTCGCGACCTTTAACATCTGGGCGACCTACTGTAATTTGACGGTCAAAACGTCCAGGACGTAGAAGAGCCGGGTCTAGAATGTCTGGTCTGTTTGTAGCTGCGATGATAATAATACCTTCGTTCGCTCCAAAACCATCCATCTCAACAAGTAATTGGTTTAGTGTTTGCTCACGCTCATCGTGACCGCCACCAAGACCTGCTCCACGTTGACGACCAACTGCATCAATTTCATCTATGAAAATAATACAAGGCGCATTTTTCTTTGCATTTTCAAACAAATCACGTACGCGGGATGCACCGACCCCAACGAACATCTCTACGAAGTCAGAACCACTAATAGAGAAGAATGGCACTCCCGCTTCACCAGCTACAGCACGTGCTAGTAACGTTTTACCAGTACCTGGAGGACCTACTAAAAGTATCCCTTTAGGTATACGTGCTCCAATTTCTACAAACTTGCGTGGATCTTTCAAGAAGTCTACAACTTCTACTAACTCTGCTTTTTCTTCATCTGCCCCAGCAACATCTGGGAATTTCACTTTTTTCTTGTCGTTATCATACAGTTTTGCTTTACTCTTACCGAAGTTCATCACACGGTTACCACCGCCTTGAGATTGGCTCAATAAGAAGAAGAATAAAATGATGATAATCAAGAAAGGAAGTAGACCGGTAAAGAACTGTACCCAGCCACTAGTTTTTGAAGTTTCAATAACATCAATTTGTACATTATTTGCAGTTGCTAGTGAATCTATTCTCTCTAGCACTTTTTCACTATTGTAAGGAAGTTTAGTTAAAAACTTTTCTCCTTCTTCATAGCCCTTCATAGAACCTTCTATAAAGTAAACTCCTTGTTCAGGTTGCATTGAAAAGCTAGTAACATCACCTTTTGAAAGTGAAGTCATAAATTCATCATAACGAATATTTTTAGTAGGGGTATTATTTGTATTGAACGTAGCAAATATTCCTACAATCACAAAAAATATCAATAAATACAATATGGCGTAGCGCAATGCTCGATTCATTCCTAGCCTCCTCACAAGGTAAACAGAAAAACTAATGATTATCTTAACATACGTTTTTTTTGGCGTACAATGAAAAGCCTTCTAAAAAAGAACAAAATTTTAAGGCTTTGTTCATATCTATTAATGACTTTCATAGAGCTTCGCAGCTTCTAATTTAAAAAGAGTAAACTTCTTTTTTAAGAACACCAACGTACGGTAAGTTTCTGTATTTTTCTGCGTAATCTAATCCATAACCAACAACAAAAGCATCTGGAACTATAAAACCAACATAATCAGCTTCTAACTTTACTTTTCTGCCTGTCGGCTTATCCAATAATGTGACAATCTTAATAGATTTTGCTTTACGATACTTGAATAGATCCACTAAATAGCTTAATGTCATCCCACTATCAATGATATCCTCAATAATTAAAATATCTCGGCCCTCTACACTTGTATTCAAATCTTTTACAATTTTCACTTCACCAGAAGAAACAGTAGCATTTCCATAACTAGAAACGTCCATATAGTCCATTTCGATGTATGTATCCACTCGTTTCATCAAATCAGACATAAATGGCATTGCACCTTTTAAAATTCCGATAGCAAGGGGAAATTGGTCCGCATAATCTGCAGTAAGCATAGCTCCAAGCTCATTTGTTTTTTCTTGAATTTGTTCTTCTGTTAATAAAATCTCTAGAATATCTTTCTCTAGCATTTCTAGTCCCCCTAGTCATTTATCTCGCTTTACAAACATTACATAGTTCTGCGAGCTGTGTTGCTTTGAAAATAATTCTCCGTAGCGTAAGCCAATTACTGCAATTATATCATTGTTAGCTTGCACAAGCAGTGGCCAACTCATCCTATCCTCTGGTAAGACCTTCTCATCGATAAATAGACGGGAAACTTTTTTAGAAGAGGACATTCCCTTGATACGTATTCGATCACCTTGTACCTTCTGTCTTATAGAAAGCGGAAAGTGGTGGTTTTCTAATTGTACAAACCATTTCTCTTGGGAAAGATCGTCTGTTAAGTTTCGCGTTAAGTAGATGGAAAAGCCAGCACCGCAATTGATCCAACAATCTTCCGACAAAACAAATTCCCCACGTATAACAGGTGCCGTTTTATGAGCGCTAAATTGTATGTGGTTGTAATGGCGAGTGAGATGAAAAGCATTTGGTAAGTGTAATACCTCATTACCTTCATGATTATTGCAAGCGGCGAGAATGGATTCAATCAATCGATCGTTAAGTAGTATATCGGAGTTTTTGTATAGATACTCTAATAGTAGTAGAATCACTCTTCTTTGTAAAGCAATGGGAACTGTAGAAAAGCTTAGAGAATCTATAACCAATGCCCCTTCCTCATTAACCGTCACAAGCTGTTCATACTTTTTTGCCGCTATCTCTTGAAGGTACTTTTCATCCTGAAGCTGTTTCTCTACAAAATGCATTATGCGATCGCTTATATTTGGATTTTCTTCTTTCAAGAGAGGCACTAATCGATGGCGAATTCGATTTCTTGTATATGTATGTTTGTCATTGCTTGGGTCATGTCTATGAAGTTGTTGTTGGTCCTTTAGATACGTTGCAATCTCTTGCTTTGTAACACCTAGAAAAGGACGGATTATTTGACCACTTGAAAAAGGTCTCTTTTTTGGAATCCCCGTTATCGTGGAGCTAATAGTACCTCTTATTAACGACATCAAGACATTTTCTATTTGGTCATCTGCATGGTGTCCCAACAAAAGCTTGTTATAATTATAGGTTTTCATCACCTCATCGAAAAAGGAATAACGCTCCTGCCTACAAATAACTTGGACATTTCCCCCTTCTTGTTCTACTCTACTCATCACCTCTAACGCAGCAGAATAGAAAGGAAGTTTTAACCGATTAGCTAATTCCTTGACGAATTCGAGGTCCTCGGCAGACTCTTTTCCACGCAATTGATGATCTGTATGAACAATACCAAGCTCACAACTGTAAAAAACCGCAAGTTCCCTCATGGCTAGTACCACTGCAACAGAGTCTGTACCGCCAGAACAAGCGATAAGAAGACGCTCTTTTTCTTCAATCAATCGGTGCTGGTCTATATATTGCTTCACCTTTCGAACGAATGGATGCATCTTCTCATCTCTCCCTTAAAAATAATCTATCTTCATAATTCACTTCTCTATAAACATTTATACTAGTCTAGTGTACCATTTTTTCTTGAAATTTTGCGGCTTGTCTTGGTGAAAATATCGACCATTCCGGTACAGCATGCTTCACCTGCATAAAGATTACAGTTCTATCATCTCCTGGCAATGAGTAGGTTTCCTCTAAAATCTTCACAAATTTTTCTGCACTCATTGTAGGATCCTGTAACACCTTTTTGTAGTAGGCCTCCTGTTTTTCTATTGTTGTATTTGCTGAGAACACACCATCCGATAGCATTAATAATATATCTCCATCTTTAATATCGACCTTTTTCGCCTCTATTGAAAAAGTAGGCAAAAAGCCAAATGGCACATGCTTACTTTCAATTTTACGCATCTCATTACCTCGAATTAGATACGTAGACATACTACCAGCTTTCCAGGACCACAACTCTCCCTTTTGTAAATCTATTAAAGCCAGATCTACCGTAGCATAGCTATCTGAGTCATCTTGTAGACTCATCATATAATGCAATGTATGCATAGTTGTCTCAGGATCCATTTTCTTATGAAGACATTCCCTCATAAACTGCATTACCCTCCTACTTTCCCTATGTGCCTCTACATTATTACCCATCCCATCCGATAAAATAACTGCTAATAACCCCGGGTGTAGCTGGAAAACGGCATGTGCATCTCCTGAATAGATTGTATTTTTACTAGAAGAAGTAAATATATCGTGCGAAACACTAAAGCGGACAGAAGATTTAAATGATACTTGAATATGTTCATATGGGTGATGAACTTCTTTCATCGAAGTTATTTCAAAAGGCTCCTTCCATAGCTCATATAAAATCGGAATTATTAACCTTTCCCCTATCATTTTACCTCTTGCTTCTATTGGCAAACAGCAGACTACCTCCATCTGACCCACATCAATGTTTAATACATCTATTTGATAAAATGGAATATTGCATTGCTGAAATTTCTGTTTCACCTCTTCCTCCTGGGATGTATACAACGCAACATTGTTTTCTAAGTTGTTCATCAGCTCACTCATGTGGTTTCCCATATCTCTCAATTTTAGGGCAAACATCTTTTTACCATGCTGCATTTCATAGGCGAGCTTTCTTTTAGCCTCCCTCTCCTTTAATTCGTGCATTATTTGTAATGGTTTAACGCATTTAAATTGCATTTTCTTTTCTAACTGTATCCTAGCCTTTTTAGGTTGCTCCTCCCATTGTTGAATAAGACTCGGTATGCCGTTTGATTTTGCCCCCCAACATTTTTCATAATGAAAACAAGACTGACAAGTTACTAATGTTTCTACCCTCTCCTCACTTGCTGCTTTAGGTTCAAATCGATCTGATATAAAACGCGTAATAAAATCCACAAAGTGTTGAAATTCCTGTAACTGATGATTCACCTTTTCAGTCATCCACTTCTGTCTTCTTAATAAGACATGCGTCGTGTCAGGATAAAGTTGTTCCTTTAAATCCTTAATCCATGTAGAAGGAATCATAAAAAAGATTAGCGAGGCCGCTACCAATGAGCCAATATAAACCGAATCTAGAGGTAACGTTCGATCGTATAGTAGAAAGAAAAATGTGGCACCAAGCATACTGAATGCCTGCCAGAGTCTGCCAAATCTTTTATGAAGACCCGCTAAGAAACCGGTCAGAGCATAAACTGCAATCATTCCACTAAAGCTTAAGGTAGAAATACTTAATACCGTGCCCGCCAGGACTGCCACAACGGTAGAAAGTTGCACACCTCCTACCGCGGCAGCAACAGCAATTACTAGATGTGCAACTATTAACGGTACCCAAACATAACCAATGATAAAGGATGACATACCAGTTAGTACTAGGACCCCTATCAATAAAGCAGAGCCCATCCTTTCCATTGTCCATTTTTTATGGATCAATTCG
>NZ_JBAEAP010000433.1:0-2957 GCF_056205495.1 Psychrobacillus sp.
CACATCATCTTTTTTAGTCGAAATTATTCCAGAAGTTATGAATTGCCCACCAGACTTAACTATAGTATAAGCATCATCGGTAAATGTCATAATGATTTCAGCTAAAATATTGGCAACAACTATATCTGCTTGTTCTGTAATATTGTCTAATAGATTACCATGAGTAACTTTTACAATATCGCTCACTCTATTGATTGCGATGTTTTCTTGTGCAGATCTTACTGCAACTTCATCTAAATCAAGTGCGTGAACTGTAGCTGCCCCTAGTTTAGCTGCTCCAATAGATAACACACCAGAACCAGTACCTACATCGACAACTGATAGGTTGGGCTTCACTGTTTTTTCAAGTGCCTGCAAGCACATAACGGTAGTAGGGTGTGTCCCTGTGCCAAACGCCATACCTGGATCTAACTCTATAATTAATTCATCAGAGTTCACTCTATTATATTCTTCCCAAGTAGGAACAATTGTAAATCTGTTAGAGATTTTAACTGGGTGATAGTACTTTTTCCATGCAGTCGCCCAATCTTCTTCGTCTACTTCGGTTACGGTAATAATATTATGTCCAAGGTCTATATTAAAATTTAGTAAGTTGTTGATCGCAAGTTTGATCTCTTCCACCGTTTCTAATAGAAAGCTTGTTTCAGCCAAATAAGCTTTAATACGCACTCCGTCTACTGGAAAATCATCTGGATTTAAGCTGTAGATCTCTCCAAAAACATCTTCTCTATCTCTAGCCAACTCTTCTGAATCCTCAATTACTACTCCACTAGCACCAGCTTCATGCAAAATATTGCTTACTGCTTCCACTGCCTCATTAGTAGTATGAATGGATAGCTCAGACCATTTCACTTGCTCCAACTCCTTATTCGCCTTTTATCGTTCTTTTGATTTTGTCAAATAATGTACTACCTTGCTCTTCTGGTATATCACCGCTGATTTCTGCAAACTCACGTAATAATTGTTTTTGTTTTTCAGTCAATTTCTTAGGCGTGATTACTTTTACGATTACATGCTGATCTCCCATGCCATAGCCATGCACATTTTTTACACCTTTTCCTTTAAGACGGAATTTCGTAGAAGACTGCGTGCCCGCTGGGATTTTTAATTTTACTTTTCCTTGGACAGTTGGAATCTCTACTTCATCCCCAAGTGCTGCTTGTGCGAATGTCAAAGGTAATTCGTAATAAATATCGTCACCATCACGTTCAAATCTTGGATCAGCTTTCACTCTAAATACAACGTATAGATCTCCTGCTGGACCACCGTTTACACCTGGTTCACCTTGACCGCTAACACGTAATTGTTGACCATCATCTACACCCGCTGGAATAGTGATTTTGATCTTCTTGCGTTTATTAACTGTTCCATTACCATGACACGTTGAACATTTGTCTTTGATAATTTTCCCAGTTCCTTCACAATAATTACATGCTCGTTTCGTTTGAATTCTTCCGAAAGGAGTATCTTGTGTAACATTAACTTGGCCGTTTCCGTTACAGTGTGTACATTTTTCTGGATGTGTGCCTTTTTTAGCTCCAGTACCATTACACGTATCACAAGTTTCTTCTTTAGCCACTTCAATCTCTTTTTCCATACCAAATACTGCTTCTTCAAATTCTATAGTCATAGAGTACTGAAGGTCGTTTCCTTTTCTAGGAGCATTCGGGTCACGACGACGCGAACCTCCTCCTCCAAAGAACGAGCTGAAAATATCTTCAAATCCAAATCCATCCGCGCCACTAAACCCGCCACCAAAACCTTGGTTAGGTCCTGCATGACCAAATTGATCGTATTGTGCACGTTTTTGATCGTCGCTTAATACTTCATATGCTTCTGAAATTTCCTTAAATTTATCTTCAGCGTTAGCATCCTTATTGATATCTGGGTGATACTGTTTAGATAATTTGCGATACGCCTTTTTTATCTCATCTCCAGAAGCTCCCTTGGCTACTCCAAGGACTTCGTAATAATCACGTTTGCTCATAGTTCACTCTCCTGCTCTGTTAACTTACACATAAAGATAATTGTAACATGGATAATTTCCTAATAGCAAAACAAATAGCGTATTTCTCCATGCTACTAATTACATGGAAAAAGCCAAAGCCGAAAACGGTCTTTGACTTTTCCTGTTGACATTACTTGTCTTTATCGTCCTTTACTTCTTCAAACTCTGCATCGACTACACCGTCATCAGATGGCCCGTCTTCTTGTTGTCCGTTAGCCGCTGCATCCGCTTGTGCTTGTTCATAAAGCTTCATAGTCAACTGTTGAACGATTTCGTTTAATTTATCTTTTTTCGCTTTAATATCTTCTAAATTTCCAGCTTCAAGAGCAGCTTTTAACTCTTCTTTTGCATCTTCAGCAGATTTTTTCTCATCGTCTGAAACTTTGCCTTCCAAATCTTTCAGTGTTTTTTCAGTCATAAACACTAATTGGTCAGCTTCATTCTTAACTTCTGCTTCTTCTTTGCGAACTTTATCCGCGTCAGCATTTGCTTCCGCTTCTTTTACCATACGTTCAATTTCTTCATCGGATAAAGATGAATTAGATTGAATTGTAATTGTTTGCTCTTTTTGTGTTCCAAGATCTTTCGCCTTAACATTTACGATACCATTTTTGTCGATATCAAACGTTACTTCGATTTGTGGTACTCCACGAGGTGCTGGTGGAATATCCGCAAGTTGGAAACGGCCTAGCGTTTTATTGTCAGCTGCCATTGGTCGCTCACCTTGTAATACATGGATATCTACTGCTGGTTGGTTATCTGCAGCTGTAGAGAAAGTTTGAGATTTAGAAGTTGGTATTGTTGTATTACGTTCAATTAACTTCGTAAATACACCGCCCATTGTTTCAATACCTAAAGATAGTGGTGTTACGTCTAAAAGTACTACGTCTTTTACGTCACCAGTTAATACTCCACCTTGTACTGCTGCTCCCATTGCTACTACTTCATC
>NZ_JBAEAP010000434.1:0-2637 GCF_056205495.1 Psychrobacillus sp.
TAGTACCCTGCAGAAAGAATTGCAAAGATGGAGTATAGAACAATATATATACCCATCGTGATCAATAGTGGAGCTACCAACTCGGTGCCAAATAAAATCCACCCCGATTTTACTGCAAAATAACTGTGTGCTAACCCTATGATTAGTGGAAAGCCGAAGTTGAACAGCTGCTTACGTCGGATCCCACTCATAATTTCATTAGTAGTGAAGCCCATTTTTCGTAAAACTTTATAGGTACCTTTCTCTTCATCCGCCTCAGACATTTGCTTGAAGTACAGAATACTACCCGTAGCTATTAAAAACGCTAAGCCTAAAAATCCACTTATAAAAATAGTCATTCCAAGTGAGTCTAACATCTTTATACGATAATCTTCCTGAGATTCTACACTGACTGTGTTTGTTGCTCGGTCATTACCTGGAATAGGTATTTCCACTGACACTTTATTGGCTTCAAATACTTCTTGCGCCTTTATTAATTGATTTTCTTCCTTCAAATCCATACCAACTATTTTTTGATTCACAGTAAGAGGGTCATTAAGTAGCTTTTGAAAAAAAGAATCGGACACTACAACTGTAAATAAACCATAATTATGATAATCCGGTACTAACCGATCTTCTATCGCTTCTTTAATAAATATTTCCTCTTTACCTGTAGAAGTATTGAACTGGATAGGTTTTTGTGATTCTATTCTTATGTTTTCTGCACTCAAACTATCATAACCCAGTATATAGCCTTCCCCTTCTTGTAATTGAATATTAGGAAGCTTATTTTGAATCGCCTTAAGGCTTACAACTTGTATACCTAGCTCTGTGGATAAATTTTTATTTAATGCTGACTCCTTGACTAATAATGGGCGAACATCTGCTGGAACCTCTAGTAAATCTATATCATACCTGGTATATTGAATACCTTCTTTATCAAATTCCTCGACCAATTCGAAGCCAGTATCCTCATACATTATATAATCATAAGGTACTGCCTCTTTTGCTACTGAATCCGTGGAATAGTAAGAGATATAGGTTAATGTTAATATTGCTAGCGTAGTCGCGGACAATACTGTAATAGTAGTCAGAGACATGGCATTAGCCTTCATTCGGTGCATGATTGTGGATAAAGACAATACATCTTGAATAGACAGTAAACCTTTTTTACTTTTTCTTACAAAATTTAAGATTAATGCTACCGAGAATCGAAATACAAAATAGGTTCCGCCAATCGTTAAAGCAAGGATAGAAACCATTTTGAATAACAGTACATTAGCAGATGGTAAGTTATCCAAATCTAATAGTGTCGTCGATAAATAATAGCCATATCCTATAGAAATCAACCCTATAAATCCTAAAAACATCTGAAAGGCATTAAACTTTTTGACTCGCTCGTCTGCGACTGCAGTAGTTGTAATGAGAGCTAGCAGAGTTACTCTTTTGATTCTTATTGCAGTTTGTAGAATAACTATCAATAATAGTACGGAGAAAACAACTACAGTTGTCATTAGTGCTTCTATAGAAAATGTGAGCTCGACAAATGCATCCTTTTCTACTATTTTCAAGAGAATCATGACAAATATTCTGGAGGAAAGTAAACCTACTAATACACCAATGACAATCGCACTGAACCAGAGAATAATGTTCTCTATTGCTATTAGTCTAGCCACTAGGCTCTTGGACATTCCGACTAGCTGGTACAAACCTATTTCCTTGCTCCGTCTGTTCATAAAAAGCTTATTAGCATAGAGTACAAAGAAAGTTACAATAAATAATAATAAATAGGAAGCTGTTTCTAATGCAGCTGCTGATCTTCCAGTCCCGATTTCATTAACGATTGCGGGATTATACTGTAATGTGACAAAGGAATAATATAATGAAACACTGAAGACTAAAGCAAAGACATAAAGATAATAACTCTTTATATTTTTCCTCATACTTCTTAGAACTAATTGATTAAGCGTCATAGCCATCACCACTTAATACACCTTGGGTATTCATGATTTCTTGGAAAAATTGCTTGCGATCCTTATCACCTTTATACAACTCCGAGTATATTTGACCGTCCTTTAGAAATAGAACACGTGAACAAAAGCTCGCAGCTACAGAGTCATGCGTTACCATCATAATCGTAACTTTCTTTTCTTTGTTTATTTTTTCTAGATTACTTAACAACGCTGTAGCCGATTTAGAATCTAAAGCTCCAGTGGGCTCGTCTGCAAATACAATTGAAGGATTACCAACTAGTGCTCTTGCTGCCGATGTTCGTTGCTTTTGACCACCAGATATCTCATTAGGATATTTGTTTAGAATATCTTCTATTCCTAACAGAGTTGTAATCTCCCTTATCTTTTCCTCCCCCTCGCTCTTAGAGGATTTTCCTACAGATAATGGTAGATAAATATTTTCTTTAACTGTTAGTGTATCCAACAAATTATAATCCTGAAAGATAAAACCTAACTGTTCTCTTCTAAATTTGGAAAGCTTCTGTTCTTTCATTTTTTGAAGATTATTATTGTTAATCTCGATTAATCCAGATGTAACTTTATCAATGGAAGCTAAGACATTTAATAGCGTTGTTTTCCCTGAACCCGAAGGTCCCATAATTCCAACAAACTCTCCTTCTCGAACTTCTATGTCAATATCCTTTAA
>NZ_JBAEAP010000435.1:0-7454 GCF_056205495.1 Psychrobacillus sp.
GATGGAACACCAGTACCGCTGATTCGCTTAAAGGAAGCAGGTGCTTGTTTTTGCTCTGCTAGATTAAAGAGCATTCTCCCTGTACTGAAAATTCCGCTGTTACAGCTTGATAACGCAGCGGTAAGAACAACAAAGTTAATAATACCCGCAGCTGGTCCAATACCAATTTGCTCGAACATTAAAACAAACGGACTTCCGTTGTCTCCCACTTCATTCCAAGGATAAATCGACATAATAACGAACAAAGCTCCCACATAGAACAATAAAATTCGCCAAAATACCGTGTTGATGGCATTAGGAATAACCTTCTTAGGATTTTTTGCTTCTCCAGCTGTTACTCCAATCATTTCAACACCTAAATAAGCAAACATTACCATTTGTAGAGACATGAATATACCCGTTATTCCATTCGGGGCAAAGCCACCGTTTGTCCATAGATTGCTTATACCAACGGCTACACCGCCATTACCTATACCAAAAATAATAACGCCAAGTCCGACGAATATCATTGCAAGGATTGCCACAATTTTAATAAGAGCAAACCAAAATTCAAATTCTCCGTAAGCCTTTACGGCAATTAAGTTAACTAAAGTCATGATAACCAAAGCAGCTAAAGCCCAAATCCACGATGGGGTATCAGGGAACCACATTTTCATGTATACACCAACTGCTGTAATTTCGGCCATACAGGTGACAACCCATAAAAACCAATAATTCCATCCAGTTATATATCCTGCCAGTGATCCTAAATAATCCTTTGCATACCTGCTAAAAGATCCGGATACCGGGTTATGGACGGCCATTTCCCCTAGCGCTCGCATGATAATGAAAATAGCTAGGCCTCCAATAATATAGGATATCAGAATAGCTGGTCCGGCTAATTGAATGGCTGTTGCGGAGCCTAAAAATAGTCCGACTCCAATTGCAGCGCCTAACGACATTAAGGTGATGTGCCGTTGTTCCAAGCCTCGTTGTAATTGTTGATTTCCACCCACGAGAGTAGCACTTCCTTTTATATATGTAATTTTCACAAATAACACTTTACCACAATAAAAACTATATAGGAAATATTCTTTAAAAAGAATAGTATGATAAAATTATATGCATGGGAGTTAGGGGGCATGAAAGTGAATGACATTAATATAAGACCGGTAAAAGAAGAGGAACTATACCGTTTATGGGAACTTAGCTTAAAAGAAGACGCCCCAGAATGGAAAAAGTGGGACGCCCCGTTTGAGCCATACACTCCCATGACATATGAGCAATTTATTTTAAAAAAAGATTATTTTATAAACCAAGATGATTTTTGGGGAATTTATTATAAAGATGAATTAGTTGGAGCACTTTGTTATTACTGGGAGCATGAGGCCTCACTTTGGCTAGAGATGGGAATTCTTATTTATGACCCAAAATCATGGAATTCAGGAATTGGAACAAAGTCACTTAAAATGTGGATCGATCATTTATTTACGGAGCTGCCTCTTGTACGGGTTGGCTTTACAACGTGGTCAGGCAATGAACGTATGGTCAAGGTTGGAGAAAAGTTAGGTATGAAAATGGAAGCGCGCATGAGAAAATGCCGTTTATATAATGGAGTCTACTATGACTCCATACGCATGGGCTTGTTACGAGAAGAATGGGAAGAACAAAATGAACCATCTATTTGAGCTGAACAATACTGCCTTGCAAAGCACTGAAGATAAGATTCAGTGCTTTTTATATTGACTGAAAATTAAATCATTATTATAATTATTGAAAATAGATGGTAAGGGGATGGTAGAGAGATGGCTGAAACTGAAAAAATAACAATAAATATGAACGTGGTGGACTTAGGGAAGGCAGATTTATTAATAGAGCAGGGCTTTTATTCGAACAGAACCGACTTCATCAAAACTTCTATTAGAAACCAACTAAACACGCATGCGCAAGTAATCGACCAAGCAGTGACAATGAAAGCTTTTAATATGGGAGTTAGCTATTATGACAAACATACATTAGAGCTACTGTCGGAGCAGAATAAAACCCTTTCTCTTAAAACAATAGGTATGCTCATCCTAGCTAATGATATAGATCCAGAGCTGGCACTAAAAACCATTAACTCTATAAAAGTATACGGAGTAGTTAAAGCCTCTCCAAAACTTAAAGAAGCACTACAACCAGTGATGAATTAAAGGGAAAGGTCGATGTAAAACAAAAAATGAGCTGGTATATTTTCTCCCAGCTCATTTTTATGTTGATTTATTTTTACTTTTTATTCTAAAGTTAAATCATCAACGAATACCTCAAGTCCATAACTCTCCATATAGTGAGAATTTAAAATGTCTCTAAAGTATTCCTTTGCTTGTTCTTTATACTGTGCTTCTGCAATTCTAACTGTAAAAACTTTTTCTTCAGGACTTAAACCCATACCATGGACAGTAAACTCCTCTTTTGCATAATCATAGATTTGACCAGAAAACAGCTTATCAATACCATCTGCTGTCTTGTTCCCTCCAAATTTTTCTTGTACGAAAAAGATGATAAATCCAGATACAACTATACATAAACCTAACATCATTTTCTTCAAAGTATCACCTCCAAAGTTTCTATTCCTTCTTTATGCATTTGTGCAAGGTTCCGAGCGATTAGTGCAAGGTTCTACCTCGTCTCCGCAAGGTTGAGGAGGATTAGCGCAAGATTTTCCTTTATCTCTGCAAGATTCCGGATTGTCTCCGATTAGCGCAACACTTTATAGGATATCCGCAACACTTTCAGAATTAGCGCAACACTTCTCTCAATATCCGCAACACTTATCATTCCCGCAACACTTGCTGTGATTAGCGCAACACTTTATAGGATATCCGCAACACTTCCAGAATTAGCGCAACACTTCGCTCAATATCTGCAACACTTATCATTAGTGCAACACTTGCTACGATTAGAGCAACACTTTATAGGATATCCGCAACACTTCCAGGTTTAGCGCAACACTTCGCTCAATATCTGCAACACTTTTCATTCCCGCAACACTTTATAGGATATCCGCAACACTTCCAGAATTAGTGCAACACTTCACTCCATTCGCGCAACACTTCACTCAATATCCGCAACACTTTCTCCATTCCCGCAAAACTTAGTCCAAATTCTCGCAGTACTTCCCCATACAAGCACCTTCTGCAAAAAAGAGCCCTCTCCACGAGGAGGATCACCCCTAGTTAATCCATTGTTCCATTATCGTAACTTCTTTACTCGTAGCATCTAGCTTGATTTGGCGTCCGATTGGCATGGTTAACATCGGATGAGTGTGGCAGCAATCGAAATCTGCAAGGATAGGGATATTCAAATCGCCGATCGTTTCTAGTAGAATTTCGTATGGTTGTCTACCGGTTGCCTCGTCATCGAACAACTCATGTTTGCCAAGGATTATACCTCCAATTCGATTGAATACGCCATTAACCTTCAATAGATTGAAGTTTTTTTCCACGATAGAGGCAGATTTCATCGTGTCCTCGATTAGGAGGATATCGCCTGCTTTAATGCTTGGTATATAGGGGCTTCCCCAAAAACCATACATGGCGTTAAGGTTGCCGCCGATAAGTCTGCCCTTAGCGATGCCCTTATTCAGACAAACCCACTCGTTGTCTCGCTGATCCTTTGCTTTCGTTTTAACCTCCCAGTTTTCCATTTCGTCTGTCCAATACGGAGGGGTAGGGATGACATACGGTGCCTGCTGCTCCTCGATTAGCATTTGATTGAAATAGTCATATGTATAATCGACGAATGGCTCAAACTCTCCAAAGGAAGGGACGAGTGCTGGACCATAAAAGGTTGGTATTCCTGTTTGGGCGTAGAGTGCTAATAGAACTGCTGTTGCATCCGAATAGCCGATTACAATTTTGGGATCCTTTTTAAACGCCTCATAGTCGATATATGGGAGGATAGCATTGGAATTCGTGCCACCAATAGTAGACATAATGCAGCGGACCTCAGGATTTCGGAGAAGCTCATTTAGTTCTTCTGCGCGTGCTTTTATAGAACCTGAGCGATAGTGATCATGCTTTCCAGTTAAGCGTCCCTCGACAATCTCGAATCCCTTGGAATACATATAAGCCTTAGCGCGTGCAAAACGCTTAGGGGATGAGTATGTAACAGGTGACGAAGGTGAATAAATTCCAATTTTATCTCCCTTTTTTAGTCTGTTTAGTAAAGTCATTTAACTTCCACTCCTTTATACATACTATAAAAGAAAAATAGTAGCGCAACTAGAACTTTTTGAGAATTTAGACAAGTATTTAAATTAATACATAAAAAGGTTATATTTAATAAAAATAGAAAAATGGGGTTATGTTATGAATGAATATGTTGTGTTAGAAAACGACGGGTTTTATATTAGTACGGATAAGGATTTGTTAGATATCGATGTGATTTATAATTATTTAACGAACGAATCCTATTGGTTAAAAGGAGTAACAAAAGTGTTAGTAGAGGCTTCCATAGAAAACACTGTATTGTGCTACGGCATATATGAAGGAGATCCAACATCTGGTACAGCCAGACAGGTAGGGTTTGCTCGAGTAGTGTCAGATTTAGTGAGGCATTCATGGCTAGGAGATGTATTTGTTTTACCCGAATACAGGGGGAGGGGCTTAAGTAAATGGCTGATGAGTGTTATTGTTGAGCATCCGAACCTAAAGGGAACAAACTTTCACTTGGCTACCAAAGATGCACACTCATTATATGAACAGTTTGGATTTAAGCCGTTAGACAGCATAGAAAAGAGGATGGCTAGACCGCATGACTGGGATGCTATTCATGCAGGCTACAACAGTGTAAATAAAGGATAGGGTTGTGATCTCATACATACTTGATGATCTTTAAAGACTTTGTAACAACCTTTAACCATATGACGAGTACTTCTTCCAAACATTTTATATAATAAAGGAGACAAAAAAAGAAGGAGCTCACTTAGATATGCAGTTAGCAATAACCTTTAGTATATTGGCAATTAGTATTGTCTTATTTATAAGCAATCGAATACGAGCCGACTTAGTGGCATTGCTTGCACTTTTAGCATTTGTTATTACTGGTATTTTAGAGCCGAACGAGGCGCTTGTTGGGTTTTCTAACTCTGTAGTAATTATGATAGCTGGTTTATTTGTCGTAGGAGCAGGCATTGTAAGAACTGGACTTGCCCAAATTGCGGGTAATCTCCTTCTTAAATGGTCTGGTAAAAGTGAACAAAAGCTATTTATTTTATTATTAATAATAACGGGTAGTGTTGGTGCATTTATGAGTAATACAGGAACGGTTGCATTAATGCTGCCAATCGTTATTAGTATTGCTATTAGCATCAATAGTAGCCCTTCCAAATATTTAATTCCCCTGTCTTATATCAGCAGTTTATCGGGCTTATTGACCTTAATAGCAACGCCTGCCAACCTTATTGTTAGTCAAGTGCTAGTAGACAATGGCTATGAAAAGCTTGGATTTTTTGAAATTACGCCGGTTGGTATAATTGCTATTATTGTAGGTATTTTATATTTTGTTGTCGCGAGAAATGTAGTTCTCCCAAATGGCAAAAAGAGAGATGCTGTAGGAGCGGGTCATAAGCTATCGCCTAAACAGCTAGCGATTGATTATGAGCTTGGGGGAAATCTTCATCGTTTGAAGGTTCCTGAGCATTCGTTAATGATTGGAAAGAAGTTGACCGATTTAAAACTACCGGCAAAGTATCATCTAGCTATTTTGAAAATAGACCGCAAATCCACAGAGGGGATCAATTTGTTACCAATGACGTACCAAGAGATGGCAGGTCCTCTCAGTACAGTCCAGGCTAAGGATGTCCTTTATATTCAAGGCTCCTTAAAGAGAACAGAGGAGCTAGCAAAGGATTATTTGTTAGAAGTAGATGACGATGATTCGATGCCGGACTTATTAGTTTCCAAACAGCTTGGAATCGCAGAGGTGCTATTGACTCCCCATTCCATGTTAATTAATGAAACGATAGCGAGTATTAAGTTCCGTGAAAAATATAATTTAAACATTCTTGGCGTAAATCGCAAAGGGGAATATGTATTAAGTGAAATGGCAGATGTCCGTCTACGCTTTGGGGATGCCCTACTAGTACAAGGTGCATGGGAAGAAATCGAATTGCTCGCAAAGGCTACTAATGATGTAGTGGTTATTGGCCAACCAAAGGAGCATGCAAGTATGGCGGCAGCTAGTGGAAAAGCTCCAATTGCTGGAGCTATTATGTTATTAATGATTATTTTAATGATTTCCGAAATATTTCCTGCCGTAATTTCTGTTTTAATAGGTGCGGTGTTAATGGTTGTGACGGGATGCTTACGTAACATGGATGATGCCTATGGAAAGATGAACTGGGAAAGTATCATACTCATAGCCGCCATGCTCCCAATGGCCACCGCATTAGAAAAGACAGGTGGTATGGTGATCTTATCGGAAGGCATTATCGATCTTCTCGGAGACTTCGGGGCACTAGGTGTACTGGCAGGAATCTATTTTATCACCATGGTATTCGGCCAATTTATCTCTAACACGGCAACGGCAGTTTTGTTTGCACCAATTGCCATGACTGCTGCCCTTAGCATGGGAGCTAATCCATATACTTTCTTAATCGCTATTGCTGTATCGTCATCAATGGCTTTTGCTACTCCGGTTGCATCGCCGACCAATGCATTAGTTATGACGGCTGGTGGCTATAAGTTTTTCGACTTCGTAAAGGCTGGGATCCCATTACAGCTTATTATGTTTGCAGTCATGATGATTGTAATTCCGATATTCTTCCCTTTATAAAAATGGTAAAATATTCATAAATGAAGCAAAGGGGGAAGATATATGAAAATGCCAACTCACATCCTTGCAGCAGGCGGTATTGTAGAAAACGAAGAGGGAAAAATTCTTTTAGTGAAAACAGAGCATGGCGGGTGGGTGTATCCAGGTGGTCAAATTGAGGTAGGAGAGAACCTGATCGATGGATTAATGCGGGAAATAAAAGAGGAAAGTGGTATAGACGTGGAGGTATCTCATTTAATAGGCGTTTATTCAAATACTGGTATGTATAAATGGTATGATGGTGTCACTGATGTTCCTACTAAAATCATGTTTGATTTTATTTGTAAACCAATTGGTGGGGAGCTATGCACTTCTGAGGAAACTTCTGAGGTACTATGGGTACCAAAGGATGAAGTACTTAACATGATCACGGCTGATGCAATCAGGACGAGATATCAAGCCTATTTGGAGTTCGAGGGTAAAGTAGTGTATCAGGAATATGTAACTAATCCTTCATTTGAAATAAAATTAAACAGAACCATATAAACTAAATGAAAATTAACAGGAGCTAGCCTTAAAGGGTTTGCTCCTTTTTTGTTTTTTACCTTTCAGAAAGGGTAATAAAAAATAGAAACATCTTCCTTTTATTAGTCCGTTGAATATGATATAACTAAAAGTGG
>NZ_JBAEAP010000436.1:0-2111 GCF_056205495.1 Psychrobacillus sp.
AGTGTTGCTCCTTTTTCGGTCACGATCACTGGAACAGGGTTGGTTGTATGAGCAGTCATCGGATTCCCCTCGAGGGTCGTTACCTCATCGGAGTTCCCATGGTCTGCTGTGATGATTGCCTGGCCACCTTTAGCCAAAATAGCATCTACCACCTTGCCAAGGCAAGTATCCACTGCCTCGATTGCTTTAATAGTTGGCTCTAGCATACCGCTATGGCCTACCATGTCCGGGTTAGCAAAGTTTAAGATGATTGCGTCGAATTTATCTAATGCAATTTCACCTAATAAAGCATCGGTTAACTCATAGGCACTCATTTCAGGCTTCAAATCATAGGTTGCCACTTTAGGAGAATTAATGAGAATTCGATGTTCTCCAGGGAATGTCTTCTCTCGACCACCGCTCATAAAGAAGGTGACATGTGGATACTTTTCCGTTTCGGCAATGCGTAGCTGTGTTTTGTCACGAGCTGCAAGTACCTCACCGATCGTGTTCGATAAATCGACTGTTTCAAATACTACATCTGCGACCACGTCATCACTGTAATGTGTGAATGTCACGAATTTTAGGTTTTTCGGATGCTTTTCGCTAAGCGGGAAGCTATCGAATGAAGGTGTGTTAAGCGCCATCGATAATTGAATCGCACGGTCTGGTCGGAAATTAAAGAAGATAACTGCATCATTCGTATCAATCGTCGTAGCCGGCTGTCCATTTTGCTCTATGACAAATGGCAGGACAAATTCATCGGCGATATCCTGTTCATACGAATCGAGAATCCCTTGCGTCGCGCTTTCCGCCGTTTTACCGACTCCGTCAACCATTGCCTGATAGGCAAGGATGACACGCTCCCAGCGACGGTCACGGTCCATCGCGTAGTAGCGTCCACTAATAGAAGCGAACCTACCGATGCCGATTTCCTTCATTTGCTTCTCTGTTTCCGCAACATAAGCGACAGAAGTACGTGGTCCAACGTCTCGGCCATCTAAAAAGCCATGTACAAATACATCATCTAGACCTTGTGCTTTAGCAAGCTTCAACAAAGCAAATAGATGAGAATAATGACTATGAACACCGCCATCTGATAGTAAGCCCATTAAATGCAGCTTGCCACCCGTTTGCTTAACATGCTCAATTGCTGCTAGCAGCTTTTTCTCGTTAAAGAATTCTCCGTCACGAATCGATTTATGGATGCGAGTCAGGTTTTGATAGACGATTCTACCGGCACCGATATTTAAATGACCAACCTCTGAGTTACCCATTTGACCATCGGGTAGACCAACTGCCTCACCAGAAGCGATCAGGGTTGCATTCGGAAACTGGTTCCAATAGCGATCGAAGTTTGGTTTTTTTGCATGAAATACGGCATTACCATACGTTTCAGGTCTAAGCCCGAAGCCGTCTAGAATAATGAGTGCAACTGGACTTTTAGGCATTTGCACCAGCCTCCAGTAATTTCACAAACGAATCTACCTGTAGGCTTGCCCCGCCAACTAGTGCACCATCGATATCTTCCTTAGAAAGCAGCTCTACGATATTCTCAGGCTTCACGCTGCCGCCGTATTGGATACGCACTGCGCTTGATACTTCTTCTCCAAAGCCATCTAAAATAGTCTCACGGATCGCACGACATACATCGTTTGCATCGTCAGCAGTAGCTGTCTTACCAGTTCCGATTGCCCAGATTGGCTCGTAGGCGATAATCGTGTTTTTCACTTGTTCCTCTGTTAAGCCTTCTAGAGCTGCTGTTGTTTGAGCGGAAACGATGCTTTCTGTTTCATTGCTCTCGCGCTGCTCCAATGACTCTCCAACACAAATGATTGGCGTTAAGTTGTACTCGAAGGCTGCCTTCGCTTTTTTATTGACTGATTCGTCGGTTTCGTTGAAATATTGACGTCTTTCCGAGTGTCCAATCACAACATAGCTTACGCCGATATCTTGTAATTGGTGGCCGCTCACCTCACCAGTGAACGCGCCCTCTTTTTCCTCATGCATGTTTTGTGCACCGATGGAAATGAAAGTCCCCTTCGTCTCATTCACTAAAGACTCTAGAAATAAAGATGGAGCGCAAATTACAGCTTCCACATTCGTAGTGTCGATCTGTTTTTCTTTTAATT
>NZ_JBAEAP010000437.1:0-4556 GCF_056205495.1 Psychrobacillus sp.
GAAAATAACAATTCCAATTAAATAAATTCCAATTGGGCCAAATAGAGCTTTTGAAGCAAGTGCAATCAGCTCTCCGCCGTTTGTTGTATAGCCAACAGCATCTATACTAGTTGCCCCGATCCAAGACATCGAAACCTGCAACAGAACTAGTCCAACTACTGTGATAAGACCGGCCTTGATAAACACCTTGGATACTTCCTTTTTAGAGCGAATACCTAAAGCATCAATTGATTTTATAAAAATCCCACCAAAGACAAACGCTGCTAATACATCCATCGTAAAGTACCCTTGCGTAAAGCCTTTTAAAAATGCATCACTGGCAGTTTCGTAGCCCATTCCATCCATAGGTCCATACACAGAGCCCATCGGAGTGAAAATAGATTTAGCAACGATGATCACTAAAAGCGTTGCAAAGACAGGCGTGATTAACTTGCCTAATCGATCAACAAATTTAGTAGTCTCCCATGATAGGTAAACCGTCAAAGCGATAAAAATGATAGAAAAAACAAGTAAAAATAAACCTATCATACTAGTGTCTGTAATCAGCTGTTTAATAGCAATCTCATAAACTACCGAGGTAGTCCTGGGAATAACATAGATCGGTCCTAACGTTAAAAACAACAAAACCGAGAAAACAACAGCAAATTTAGGGGAAACCCTACTTGCCAGCTTTTCCACAGTTCCTCCACCTTTAGTCAGTGCAATTATTGCTAGTAAAACTAAGCCTACTCCAGTTACTAAGAATCCTGCCATGGCAATCGGTGTATTGGTCCCTGCCTGCTGCCCTAAAACTGGAGCAAAAATCACATTACCAGCTCCTAAGAACATGGCAAATAACATAAACCCAATGGCTACAATTTGAAAAAACGATAATTTCTTTTCCACTTTTTTGCCCCCTTTAAATAAAAACCTTCTCTAAATCGCGAAACCCTCCGCATAAATATCTGCTTCCTGAAGAATAAATCTGTGCTCTCCAGTAATCCAAGCAGACCCCTTGATAGCTGGAATAATAGCATCTATTTCTGCGACTTTTGTTTTGCCTAATACCTTTCCTTCAAAAGTTGAACCGATAATACTTTCTTGAATAATGGAGGCTCCTGGCTCTAATTCGAGGGCAGCCATTTTAGCGCATGTTCCAGTTCCACACGGTGAGCGATCAATCTGACCGTCTCCAAATACAACTACATTTTTATAATGATTGTCGCTAATCTTATTTGTAATTTCGATCAAATCAACGGTTCGGATGTTTGGAATAGTTGGGTGTTCAATATTGATATGTTGATTGATATAATCCCTTGCCTCAGTAGCAAGCTCTAATATTCTTTGTTTGTCTGATAGGTCAATATTGACCCCTATATCAGAGGAATTGATTATCCCAAAAAAACTTCCTCCAAATGCAATATCTACGGATACATCACCTATGTCATTTAACTTGATAGATAACCCTTTATGTAAGATAAACGCAGGGACATTCGTAAATTCGATACTCTCCACCTGATCTCCCTTAAAATACGCTCTGCATTCTATAACTCCAGAAGGCGTGTCTACATAGATAAGCTCTTTTTTAGGAATAATCCCTTTAGTTAAACACATCGTAACGGTGCCAATAGTACCATGACCACACATGTTCAAATAGGAGCCACTGTCCATGAAAATTATTCCTATATCACATTTTTCATTACATGGTTCAGTTAAAATGGAGCCAAACATATCTTTATGCCCTCTTGGCTCGTTCATTAATAGCTTGCGAAGGTGGTCGTAATTTTCTTTGACATACTCCTTTTTCTCCATCATCGTCTCTCCAACAATATCTGGAAAACCGTTGATAACTATACGCGTTGCCTCTCCCACCGTATGTGTATCGATTGTTTCTAAACTTAAAATATACTGATCCATACTTGTCCTCACTTTCTATTAATTTCTTCTTTAACTTAAAACATATAATATTTAATATGTTTTGAAAAGTATATTGCATTCATATAATTTTATTTTTTTATTATTTTCTAATAATAAACCCCGTCATACAGGGATTTGCGCAAAAATATATTTATATTAAAAAAAGATACATTTATCACAATATTAAAATATATGTTATAATGCTTGAGAAATTGATTGATGAACATGAGGGAGAGATATTAGATGGCATTACGTGACTTTTTTATCGCTTTATCTGAAAACCGTACACTCAACAGTGCAGCTCAAAAATATGGTTTAAAAATGGGTGCACAAAGTGTTGTTGCAGGAACTAATATTCAAGAAACGATTGAGAGCATTAAAGAACTAAACCAACAGGGAATCTCCTGTACGGTTGATAATTTAGGTGAGTTCGTGTTCGAAAAATCAGAGGCTACTGCTGCTAAGAAGCAAATCTTAGAGGTTATTACAGCAATACATGAACATGGTGTGGATGCACATATCTCTTTAAAACCTTCACAGCTAGGACTAGATATAGATCGCGATTTTTGTTATGAAAATCTAAAAGAAATCGTTGCCTTGGCGGATGAATACGATATTTTCGTTAACTTCGATATGGAAGACTATGGCCGTTTGTATCCTTCCTTTGAGCTAATGGAGGAACTAAGTGAACAGCACGACAACATCGGCACAGTAATTCAAGCCTACTTCCATGAATCAGTTGAAAATATTGAGAAATATAAAAACTATCGTTTAAGAATCGTTAAAGGTGCTTATAAAGAGCCAGCTAACATCGCATATCAGGATAAAGCAGAGATTGATCGTAAGTTTATCCAATTGATTGAGTATCATTTGCTAAACGGCAAGTTCACCTCCATTGCGACACACGACCATAACGTGATTGATCATGTGAAGCAATTTGTTAAAATCAATGATATCCCTAACGATAAATTCGAATTCCAAATGCTTTACGGCTTCCGCAAGGACATGCAGCTTCAACTAGCAAAAGAAGGATACAACTTCTGTACATATGTACCTTTTGGTAGTGACTGGTATGGATACTTCATGCGCCGTCTAGCGGAACGCCCACAAAACTTAGCACTTGTCACCAAACAAGTATTCAATAAAAAAACAAACACCGTTATTGGACTAGCAGCAGCTGCATTCCTAGCTGGTCGCTTAACAAAACGTAAATAATAAAAAACTGGACCTTCTATATGGATAGAGGTCCAGTTTTTTATTCATATATATGATGCAATACTATTACGAAGCTTTCGGAAGAGCTAAAGAACCAGCTTCTCCCCATATTAACTCCACCCATTCTGGATGGTCGATAAATGGATTGCGATTCCCCTGCCACTCTTGGATAACATTGTTTCGGTTAAGTTCGAATTCATCTACTGGATCTTGCTCATGCCACTCTAGCAAAACAGAAAGCTTTCCATGAAAAGGATTTGAGCCATTGTTTAGTTTTTCATTTAGCTCTAAATCTACTTTATCCCCTGCTTCATAACGTGTAGCCATATAAAAAAGAATACGAGCAACGTCACCCTTTACTCTATCTGGTGGCTCAAAGGAATTTTTCGTCTTATAGCAGCCATTACAGCCGCTAACTGGCGAACCGCCATTATCAAAGTCAAGATTACCTCTTGCACTATTCACTTGAACATCTGTTGGACGGAGGTGATGGATGTCTGTTCCAGGACCTTTACTTGTACCAAAATCTCCATGAGACTTAGCCCACGTATGCTCGCGGTTCCACTGTCCTACATTTCCACCATTTAAAGTTTTGGAGCGAGAATCACCGGAATAAAACAAGATAACGTTATTTTTATTTTTCGGGTCCTCATCTGTTTCTTTCAATGCATCCCATACTTGACTATAAGATAATTCGGAATGGTCATCAATAATCTCATGAAGAGCTGCTTTTAGCGCAGCACCTTCTTTACCAAGAGCATCCTTATAATAATTATCTGTCGGTGAGCCTGCTGATGAGACAACTACACTGAATCGAGTCGTTACTTCTTTATCGCCGTCTGATCCAGTAACCCCTACTATGTGATTTCCCTCTGCTAAGTCAAGGGTTAATACAGACCCTTTGATTGTTCCTAATGTGGAAGTAAACGTCAGCTCATCCTCATCTGGATCAGAGAAGTAATCCATCAAATTAATGGACTTTGATTGTCCTACTTTTAGGTTCATCGCAGGTATAGTGGAAGCGATTGGTGCTCGGTTTTCTCCAGGTAAGGAAGGAACCACAATGGGTTCCCCTTTTGAATTGGTAATCTTGATAGAATCTCTTGTTGCGCCGTTAATAAAATCAAATTCCTGAATATTTTCTGCGCCTCTTATTTCCTTAACATTTGTACCATCTACAATGACCTTAAACACGTTTGTACCTTTGAAGTCTGTGATTGCTCCATCCTTTGCCGGGACAAGGGTAACAGAATGCTCTGCAAAGCCTTCTCCTTTAAATTCTGCATAAGCACCGGTAAAGAAAATCCCCTCTGTTATTTCAGATTGAGCATCCAATTCGATAGAAATGCTTGGTTTAGTAATAGTTACTCTGTTTGATTGAATATTTTTCAGGTTATAGTGCTTTTCTGCGACTATTGGTGTCACTTCATCCTCTGCAAGCAAAT
>NZ_JBAEAP010000438.1:0-2887 GCF_056205495.1 Psychrobacillus sp.
TTACTTCCAGCGTTAGCATCATTTATCAGTTCACTCAACTTTCGATTGGGTCCTATACTTCCAATCAGCAAATGAAATTGTTGGTCTAAGTCATTAAACGTGTTGTATCTTTCCTCTTTAATGGAAGTTAATTGCTCCGCAAGATTTTCTTCTAGTGCATACAATACCTCCTCGGAAATATAATTTGCATTTTGGTCAATATTATATATTTCTAATAATCTACGTATTTCCATATAGTGTAGCCCGTCTTCTTTTGTAAAAGTTGCTACAATTGCCGGTTTAGCCTTATTTACTTCAACTAGACCCTCAGCGGCTAATCTTTTTAAAGCTTCACGCAATGGAGTTCGACTAATCCCTAAATCTAACGCTAGCTTTTCTTCTGGTAATTCTTCCTGCTGTGCTAGTTTCCCGCTAATAATAGCGTCCTTTAAAGCATTAAACGCTTGATCAGCTAAAGATTCTTTTGGAGAAAGCTTTTTCAAAATAATTTCTCCTTCCTGTATACTGTATACATGAATAATATATTATGTTAATATTATTGTAAATAAATATTTTGAATTTTTAGATATACAGGAGGATTGTCATTTATGGAAGCACATCTATTTGACCAATTTGAAAAGGTACTAGGAAAAGAGAAAATAAGTAAAAGTGAATCAGAATTATATAGACATAGTCGAGATGAATCCTCCCACCCTTTTGTGGAGCCGGATTTTGTAATCTTTCCGGATAGTGTAGAAGACATTGTGACCGTTCTCAAAATGGCTAATGAGCATAAGGTACCTGTTACTCCATATGGCGCAGGTTCAGGCCTTGAAGGTCAAGCTATACCAATTCACAAGGGGATATCTATAAGCTTTGATAATATGAATAAAGTAATAGAATTTAATCCTGAAGATATGATGGTTACTGTGGAGCCAGGAATCACACGTCTACAGCTAAACCATTTTGTTAATAAGCACGGTCTATACTTTCCAATTGATCCTGGTGCTGATGCCTCTATTGGAGGGATGGTCGCAAATAATGCAAGTGGAACGACCGCTGTACGATACGGCTCAATGAGAGATCAAATTTTAGATTTAGAAGTTGTTTTAGCAAACGGTACCGTGATCCATACAGGATCCAAGGCAAAAAAATCTTCCTCAGGCTATAACTTAAATGGAATTATGGCTGGATCAGAGGGAACTTTAGGAGTAATTACAAAGGTTACTTTAAAACTCCACGGTATTCCAGAGAAAGTGATTGCTGCTCGTTGTACATTTGAAACACCAGGGAGTTGTGCAGAAGCTGCTCAAGCAGTATTGTCCTGTGGAATTCCAGTTCTTAGAATGGAATTAGTAGATGCGGAAAGTATAAAACAAGTAAACGTGTATGGTGACTATGGATTCCCCGAGGAGCACTCTCTCTTCTTTGAATTTGCAGGGACTCCTAATATCGTGGAAGAAGAAGCAACAGTAGTTGAAGAGTTAATGAAGGATTTAGGCTGCAGCAACTGGGAGCGTGCCAATTCTCCAAAAGATCGCGCTGATTTGTGGAAGGCTCGTCATGAGCTCTCTTATGCCTACAAGCATATTAAAGGAAAAGACAACACAGGAGCTGACGCATGTGTACCTATTTCTAAGCTAGCAGAGATGGTTGTATTCGGTCGCACGCTATTAGAGGAAAGTGGTCTTATAGGAGGCGTCTTCGGACATGTGGGTGATGGTAATTTCCACACGATGGTCATGTACGATCCGAACGATCCAATAGAAGTAGCTAAAGCCAAATATACAAATGACCAAATTGCTTTGAAAGCAATAGACTTAGGCGGTAGTTGTACAGGTGAGCATGGAGTTGGAGTCGGTAAAATGAAATACCAGCTCAAGGAGCATGGTGAGGCAGTGGAACTAATGAAGTCTATAAAATTACTATTTGATCCAAACAGAATTTTAAACCCAGGGAAGATCTTTATTTAAAAGCGAGTGAAATGGATTGAATTATAAAAAAGGACCACACAGCTCGATGAACTGTGTGGTCCTTTTTTTTGAATTTAATATACCTTATCTCCATTAAAAATGGAATTTTTCACTACTACATAATCTACATTACGAATAGCGTCTAATTTGTTTCCGCCTGCATACGAAATGGAAGATTGTAAATCCTGCTCCATCTCTCTTAAAGTATCCTCAAGATGTCCCTTATGCTCGACGAACATTTTTTTACCTTCGACGTTTTTCTTCTCGCCTTTTTGAAATTCAGAAGCAGAACCGAAGTATTCTTTAAAACGTTTACCATCTTTTTCAATCGTAACTCCAGGAGATTCCTCATGACCTGCAAAAAGAGAACCGACCATTACCATGGATGCACCAAATCGAACAGACTTAGCTATATCACCATGCGTACGAATACCGCCATCCGCGATAATTGGTTTACTAGCAGCTTTTGCACACCAGCGTAAAGCAGCTAACTGCCATCCACCAGTTCCAAAACCAGTTTTAATCTTTGTAATACAAACCTTCCCTGGTCCAATCCCTACTTTAGTAGCGTCTGCTCCTGCATTTTCTAACTCCCGTACTGCCTCTGGAGTTCCTACATTTCCTGCAATCACAAAGCTTTTTGGTAAATAATTTTTAATATGCTTAATCATATTAATCACGGCATTAGAATGACCATGTGCAATATCTATTGTAATAAATTCAGGTACCAATGACTTGCTCGCTAATTCCTCTATGAATTGATATTCTTCCTCTTTGACACCGACACTTATCGAAGCAATCAAGCCTTTAGACTGCATATTCTTAATAAAATCTATACGCTTTTCTGGCTGAAATCGATGCATGATATAAAAATATCCTTTTTCAGCTAAATATAAAGCTATTTTTTCATCTATAATTGTTTGCATGTTTGCAGG
>NZ_JBAEAP010000439.1:0-6265 GCF_056205495.1 Psychrobacillus sp.
TAAGGAAACTGGTACTAACCATGGTCAGTTTACGGTTGAATTATCAAATCCTCAAAGTGTGTATGAGTTAAATGACGGATACAAAGTAGAAATTGTGGATTATTACGCTAATTTCTCTGGATTTGTAGACGGAGAGCCACAATCAGAGACGCCCGAACCAAAAAATCCGGCATTTTTAATGAAAATGTACAGCCCGGAATTTCCTAAGGGTGAATCTAGCTTTGTCATGATTCAAAATACATTAGAGCCTTTAGGTGAGACAACTCATAAAGTTAAATTTGAAAGTGTAGAAACTAGAGATATGTCAGGTCTTACAATCCGAAAAGATTTAACACTTCCTATTCTTATGCTTGGTGGATTGATCTTCATGATTGGTGTTGCACAAGGGTCATACTGGAATCATCGCCGAATTTGGCTTCAGTATCTAGAGGATGGAAAAATGGTTGTTGCCGCTCATACAAACAAAAACTGGATGAGTGTGAAAAAGGATATCGATGAAGTATCAAAGGTAACCAGTATTCCACCATATGAGGACCAACAAGATCTAGATGCAAAACTAGAAAAAGAGGAAATACAGGAAGGGGAAAAATAAGATGACAATGGTTTCTGTAAGTGAGACTTTATTGTTTGTTGCGTTTGTTGCTTATTTGGTTGCTACGTTCCTATTTGGTGGAGCAGTCAAAACTTCTGCCGCATCAGCTAGAAATTCATATAAACGTTGGGGTAACTTAGCAATCATCGTGACAATCATTGGTTTTGTTGCAAACTTAGGGTATTTTATTACCCGTTGGATTGCAGCTGGACATGCACCAGTGAGTAATTTGTTTGAATTTACAACTGCGTTTGGAATGCTTGTTGTTGGAGCATTTATTCTAATTTACTTTATATACAAAACTCCTGCTCTTGGATTATTTGCTCTACCAATAGCGGTACTAATTATTGCTTATGCAAGTATGTTCTCGAAAGATATCACTCCTTTAATACCTGCATTAAAAAGTCACTGGTTAACTATTCATGTTATTACAGCTGCACTTGGGGAAGCTATTTTAGCTATTAGTGCAGTTGCAGGTTTGATCTTCTTATTGAAGAATATTGACCTTACAAAGCCATCTAAACAACGTTTTTGGATGGAAGCAACTATGTACGTTTTAGTACTAGTTTTAGGATTTGTTATTTCCACAGTTACTTTCTCTGTCGCAGATTATTCAGCAGAATATTCTTATATAGACAAAGAAGGAAAACCACACGATATAACGTATAATATGCCAGCATTATTTGGTATGAATGAATCAGAAGCAATTACGGATGGAGCGATGGAGCCGTTGGTGGAAGTTCCTCCATTAGTTAACGGTAAAAAATTGACTACAGTTGTATGGTCTCTTCTATTTGGTACAGTGCTATACGGACTGTTACGTTTAATATTACGCAAACGTATTTCTTTAATTCTTCAGCCATTAACTAAAAAAGCAAACTCACAGCTGATGGACGAAATTGGTTACCGTGCAGTATTAATCGGTTTCCCGGTATTTACGTTAGGAGCACTAATCTTTGCAATGATCTGGGCACATGAAGCTTGGTCTCGTTTCTGGGGCTGGGATCCAAAAGAGGTTTGGGCACTTATTACTTGGTTATTCTATGCTGTTTTCTTACATTTAAGATTAACAAAAGGTTGGCAAGGCGAAAAATCTGCTTGGTTAGCTTTAATAGGATTTATCATCATTATGTTCAACCTAATTGCGGTTAACTTAATTATTGCTGGGCTTCACTCTTACGCGTAAGTCAAAAGTAGTGCTAAAAAGCTCTTCATTCAACAGAATGGAGAGCTTTTCTTTTCTTTTATGATAAGTAATTGTACAATATAAGATAGATGTTGATAGAAGGGTATGATATGTAATGTCAGAAATGATAAAACTTTTAGTAGTAGATGACGAAGAACGTATCCGTCGATTATTAAAAATGTATTTAGAAAGAGAAGGGTATGTAGTAGAAGAAGCAGAAAATGGACAAATTGCTCTTCAGCTCGCTTTAGAAAATGAATATAATTGTATACTATTAGATATTATGATGCCTGAAAAAGACGGAATCGAAGTGATTACAGAGCTTCGTGAACATAAAGATACTCCAGTTATTCTACTTACTGCTAAAGGGGAAGAGGCTAACCGAGTAGAGGGATTTGAGCTAGGAGCAGATGATTATATCGTAAAACCATTTAGTCCTAGAGAAGTGGTACTTCGTGTAAAAGCACTTTTAAAGAGATCTACTGCTTTTTCTCCTTCCCAATCTGTGTCGATATCAAAGGATGTAGTTGTTTTTCCACATCTAACAATTGACCACGATGCACATCGAGTGACTGCTGACGGGGAAGAGGTTAGTCTTACACCTAAAGAATATGAATTGCTATATTTCCTTGCTAAAGCTCCAGATAAGGTATTTGACCGAGAACAGCTTTTGAAGGAAGTTTGGCATTATGACTTCTTTGGAGATTTACGTACAGTTGATACGCATGTGAAGAGATTACGTGAAAAGCTAAATAGAGTATCCGAAAAGGCTGCAAAAATGATTGTTACTGTTTGGGGAGTTGGCTACAAGTTTGAGGTAGGAAATGAATAGGATTTGGAATAGTGTTGTCGGGAAGCTATGGGGAACCATATTGCTTCTCGTCTTATTTGTGTTGTTTATTATTACTGTCCTTATGCTAGAATTTTTAGAAGATTTCCATACAGAGCAAGCAGAAGAAACATTGAGGCAGGAAGCCGCAACCATCGGAAAAATTGTAGAACAGCATGATAATGTAGAAGAATCCATTTCTATCATTAGTGATATATTAGGTACAGAAACGAATGCATTAATAGTAGATGATGCGCAATCTGTGTTCCTTTCCATTCATGATGGCTTAAACAAAGAGGTTATTAAAGATAAGATTTTAGACGATGACCAACTTTCCAAAATTTATACTACTGATAAGACTATTATAAGAAAGATGCTAATGCCTTCCATGAGTGAAGATAACTTAATGGAAAATTATCTTATTCTAGCCTTTCCATTAGAGTCTGAAATACAAACACACGGCGCTGTTTTTATTTATCAAAGCTTAGAGGTAGTAAGTAAAACTTCAAACAACACGACAAGAATTGTGTTCTTATCCGGTTTTATTGCTTTACTGCTTACTACGCTTTTCACGTTTTTCCTTTCTTCAAGAATTACTTCTCCTTTACGTTCTATGCGGGAGGCTGCATTAGAGCTAGCTAAAGGGAACTTTGAAACGAAGGTACCCTATACACAGCGAGATGAGATAGGAGAGCTAGGATCTGCATTTAATCGGATGGGGAAACAGCTAAAGCACCATGTAGAGGTTATCAATCAAGAAAAAGAGCAACTGGCTAGCATTTTAACGTCTATGACAGATGCTGTTATTACTATCAATAAGGATTTCCATGTACAAGTCAGCAATCCTCAAGCAGAGCAACTTCTTACAAAATGGCAAGCTGAAAACAACCAATTGGATGATTCTGAGCTACCAAATGAGCTGCGTCATCTATTAGAACATGTATTAGATATAGAAGAAGAACTGGATGAGGAACTAGAAATTAGAGGAGAATATTTCTCTGTCTCCATCAGCCTTTTATACAGCAACGAGTATGTTCGTGGAGCTGTGGTGGTGCTCCGTAATATGACTGAGCAGCATCGTTTAGACAAAATGCGTTCTGACTTTATAGCGAATGTGTCTCATGAGCTGAGAACACCTATTTCAATGCTTCAAGGCTACAGTGAAGCCATTATTGATGAAATTGTAACTACTGAAGAAGATAAAAATGAAATGATACGAGTCATTTATGATGAATCGAAACGAATGGGAAGATTAGTTACAGAATTACTAGATTTAGCAAGATTAGAATCAGGGTATTTGAGTATATATAAAGAGAACGTAGAGATAGTTCCGACTATTGAAAGAATAACACAGAAATTTGATCAAGCTGCTAAAGAGAGTAACGTTCGTTTGAACTTTGAACAGCACATTCCATCAGGTCAACCGATAGAGATAGAAATAGATGAAGATAGAATGGAGCAAGTGTTAACAAATCTTATCGATAATGCTTTAAGACACACACCAGAAGCAGGTTCTGTCACTGTTCATTTAAGTACTTTAGAAAACCAAATTATTATTAAAGTATCAGACACTGGAGTAGGAATTCCCGAAGAGGATCTTCCTTATATTTTTGAACGTTTTTATAAAGCCGATAAAGCTAGAACTAGAGGTAAGGCTGGAACTGGTCTAGGTCTTGCTATTGCCAAAAATATTGTAGAGAGACATGATGGTTACCTTTCTGCAGAGAGTACGGTTGGGGTAGGTACAACATTTATTGTTCGATTACCCTTATAGTTGATGTAACAAAACGGGAGATGAAACGACTAATTGAAAGAACGGGGGGAGCCATATGAATGACTCCGTTTTCCACCGCTTGTATGATAGCTATCATCAAGACGTTTTTCAGTTTCTGATCTATTTAGTAAAAAATAGACAGACTGCGGAAGACTTGGTCCAAGAAGTGTACGTTCGTGTTCTAAGAGCCTATAGTAAATTTGAAGGTAAAAGCTCTGAAAAAACATGGTTATTTTCGATTGCTAAAAATGTGGCTATCGATCATTTTCGAAAGCATACAGTTAGAAAGAAAAAGATGTTTGATGCATTTGACTGGGAATCTACGCAGCTTGCATCAAAGGATATGTTACCAGAGGATTTCGCTGTTTTAAATGATGAAATGAAGGCCCTTCTCTTAGCATTAGACACTTGTACAGGTGACCAAAAAATGGTGGTTATTATGCGATACTTCCAAGAGCTTTCTATCTCAGAAACAGCACAAATACTTTCTTGGACCGAGGGAAAAGTGAAAACAACCCAGCACCGAGCCATTAAAGCGCTTCGAGAAAAATTATCTAGTCAAAAGAAGGAGGGTAATGTTCAATATGAGTAATAACGAAAAACAGAATGATGATTTAGAAAAGCTCTTAAGCAACATGCCCATCTTTACAGATAATCGCTCGAAGGATGAAGTTTATAATCGTGTTCAATTAGAAATGAAGTCTGCCAACATAGATGTTATCAAGCGTAACAACAATCCATTTTCCAGATGGATGCCACTTGTAGTTTCTATTGCTGCTGTCTTATTGTTGACCTTCCTGGTCTCGTCTTACTTGGAGACGAGTAATGAAGAATCTGCATCACAGCATAAAGCTAGTGAACAAGCTGATACAATGCGAACAATGGATGTTAATCCAGCCTCTGAGTCGGTAATTGAGAAGGATATGAAAACGACGGAAGAAGCGGCAATAGAGAATAAGGATGAATCATTCAATTCTCTAGCTGTCGAAAGTGAATTATTACCTATTCAAGCATTTAATAATGCTAGGACGATATATGAGGATGATTTAAACGATGGCGTTGCATTTCATTTTTCATTAACAAAAGAGGCTTATGCATATCCAATTACTATTGTTATTTCTAAAGGGAAAATAAATGAAGACTTTCCTAATGGATGGCCAAATAGTCTCCAGTTATATGAGCAATATGCAAGTCCTATCGATGAAGTTGCTTTAGGATTCGACGATTATCTGCCTTTCCAAGGTAGTTTTGCATCGGATGGCGATACACTACAACATTATTTGCCTGAAGGTCATGGATATGACGAAGCTTCTGCTACTACAGCTGTTTATGGAGATACAATGAGATTTATCTTTAGTGATTTTGCCTTTTTAGAACGATTAAATGAAGATGGCACCGCGATCACTTGGGACCAAATGGGCGTTATGAATAAAGAGTCTTTAATAAGCGCAAATGAACAGCAAGTCTACTTCAAGCAAAAGATGAATAACGGACTAACCTTCCTGGTTCCTAAGGGTGTATCCACTGGAGCCCCTTTTACAGAAATGCAAAAATCAGTAAATGATTATTTTACAACTGTAGTGCCAAAAGGTGTTAACTATGAAGTAACAGAGGAAGACAATACTGTGGTAATAACTTTTGAAGAAACTTTAGATTTAGCAACAATGGATTTCGAAGATTCAATTCTAATGATAGAGGCATTTACGCTAACTGCCGCAAGCTTCGATAAAACCGTACGCTTAGAAAATGTCGAGCAGAAGCAATGGGACCGTTTTGATTTGACAACAGCTTTACCCATACCTATGGGACCTAATGGTTATGTCATGAGCGATATTAAATAATATAACTGAGTCGACAAAAGGGCTGGAAATCGAAACGATTTCC
>NZ_JBAEAP010000440.1:0-3723 GCF_056205495.1 Psychrobacillus sp.
AGTAAATCAGGTAATTTTGACTTCAATTGCTTAATAGCATTTCCACGGTGAGAAATAGCCCCTTTTTCTTCTGCAGATAATTCGGCCATCATTTTATTCTCGGAGGGAACAAAGAAGACTGGGTCATAACCAAAACCGTTATTCCCTTTTCTTTCTTGAGCGATAACGCCTTCGCATGTTCCTCTGACTGTGAATGGCTTCATGGTTGGAGATGCCACTGCAATCACACAAACGAAGCGGGCACTTCTTTCGGATTCTTTTACGTTTTTAAGCTCTTCTAACAGTTTGGTGATGTTTGCCTCATCACTCTTCTCTTCTCCCGCATAACGCGCAGAATAGACACCAGGACGTCCGCCTAAGGCATCAACTTCAAGGCCGCTGTCATCCGCAATTACGATCGATTGTAAATGTTTAGCTAATGCAGTCGCCTTTAACAAGGCATTTTCTTCAAAGGTTGTACCTGTTTCTTCAACATCCATTTCTTTTGCTACGTCATGTAGGGTTAGCACTTCGTATCCAAGGGGATTAAATAATGCTTCAAAATCCTTTGCTTTCCCCTTATTTTTAGTTGCAATAATTATTTGTTTCATGTTCAAATCATCCTTTCTCATCAATTTTAGAAGCTAAATCTCCTAATGCAGCTCGTTGGATATCCATTAACTGCTGGATTCCAGCTTCGCCATACTCTAGAAGCTCCAATAGCTCACTTTTTGAGAAAGTTGCTTCTTCGCCCGTACCTTGAAGCTCAACGTACTCACCACTGCTAGTTTGTACTATATTCATATCCACAGTTGCGGAAGAGTCCTCTACGTAATTTAAATCTAACACTACTCCAATTTCATCAACTATCCCTACACTAGTAGCAGCTAGGTATTGAATTACAGGAAATTTAGGAAGTTGCTTTTGCTCATACAGTTTTCCTAGTGCAATGGTTAATGCAACAAACGCCCCAGTTATACTAGCAGTTCTTGTTCCTCCATCGGCCTGAATGACATCGCAGTCAATCCAAATTGTTTTTTCCCCTATTACTTCGAGGTCTACTACCGATCGCAAAGCTCGTCCTATTAGACGCTGTATTTCCATCGTACGACCAGTAACCTTCCCTTTAGACGACTCACGCTGTGTACGTGATTCTGTGGCGCGTGGAAGCATAGAATATTCAGCTGTAATCCAACCCTTACCTTGTCCTCTTAAAAAAGGAGGAACTCGATCTTCAATTGTTGCATTACAAATGACTTTGGTATTACCTACCGTGATTAATACCGAACCTTCTGGGTGCATTAAATAATCTGTCTCGATTGTTACCTTTCGCAATTGCTTTGTTTCTCTTCCATCAAATCTAATCATATATTTCTCCTTTTTATGTACCTGAACAGAAGAAAACCCCGCTATTCGAGGATTCTCTTAACAGGGTTAATGAAATGAAATTGTCCGTATATCTGCATTCGACAAGTTTAACCATTTTTCGACAATTGTTTTAAAGATTGGCAGCGAACCGGTCGTATAGAAAATAGGTTCTTTCTCTATCTCGGTCGGATTGCGTAAATGATGATAATCTAAGTACTCCAATACATCCTGGGCGGTTTCCTCAGCTGATGATAGTACATTTACATGTTCACCAACTGCATCCTCAATATGCTTTTGCAATAATGGGTAATGCGTGCAACCAAGGATAACCGTATCAAAATGCTCTGATTTTAAGGGTTGCAAGGCTTCAAAAACCATTTTTCTCGCAAAGTCGCCCTCATATTCATTACTCTCAACAATTGGAACAAAAGTAGGGCATGCAAGCGGAATGATTTTACTAGAAGTATTCAGAGCTGCAATCGCTTTTTCATAAGCCCCACTTTTAATTGTACCGCTTGTACCTAACACTACAATTTCATTTTTTTTCGTTGCTTTAATAGCCGCTCTTGCTCCCGGGAAAATAACACCTATCACTGGGAAAGGCATTTTCTTACTCAAGGAGTTTAGAGCTACTGCTGTCGCAGTATTACATGCTATTACAAGCATTTTAATTTTCATTTTAGACAAGGCAATTGCCATTTGCCATGTAAATTTACGAACTTCTTCACTAGTTCTAGGTCCATAAGGACATCTAGCTGTATCACCAATATAAATAATTTCTTCGTTTGGGAGTAGATGCATAATTTCTTTTGCAACTGTCAAACCTCCCACACCAGAGTCTATCACACCGATTGGGGCTTTCACGTCAATTCCTCAGTTCTTTTTCATCTCAAGATGTAATTTTGCTAATAAAGTTGATAATGTTTGTGCTTCATCTTGGTCAAACTGTTTCAGCACATCTTTTAAGTATTGCTGTCGTTTGTCAATTACCTCTTCGATGATACGCTCACCTTCTTTTAATAAATGTATTCGTACAACTCGACGATCTTGCTCGTCTCTTACTCGCTGTACTAGTTCACTTCTTTCCATCCGGTCAATTAAGTCCGTAGTGGTACTAAAAGCTAAATACATTTTATTAGATAAATCCCCGATTGTCATGTCTCCAATCTCGAAAAGCCACTGAAGAGCTACAAACTGGGGAGGCGTTATCGTATAAGAATTTAAGATTTGTCGCCCTCTTTGTTTGATAATCCCTGAAATATGCCGAAGTTCTTTTTCTAAAAAAGCAACATCTTCGTGGTTAAGTTCCACTTGGTTCTTTTCTTCTGCCATGAATCTCACTCCTCAAAACAATACGTCCTCTTATTATTGTGACTTGTTCTGAGGAAAATGGCAAGGATTCAAATCAATTCAATGATAATTCGCCTAGTCTTAATAGTTCAACAATTGCTTGCGATCTACCAGATACGCCTAATTTTTGTATCGTGTTAGATATATGGTTTCGAACTGTTTTTTCACTAATAGACAGCTGAATTGAAATGTCTTTTGTAGAATTGTCTTCTACTAATAATTGAAATATTTGACGCTCTCTGCTCGTCAAAATTGATCTTTGCTGATTACCATCGTACAATGCCATAGCCCCCTATCCACTCTCCTACTAACGTATGTAGCAAAGGGATGGTAGGTGACGGCTAGTAAATACTCTTTTGAAAAACTTCTTTTTCTTGGTCAGTCCATTTTGCAGATTTTCCCGTTTTCTTATCAATTTGTACGATACTGCCTCTTCCAGTAAACACTATATCCCCTTTTGTATTCTTTGCCATGTAATGGATATCAACCGAAGAACTACCAACTGAATTGGCTTTTACATAAATGTGGAGCTTCTCATCAAAAAATACCTGTTTCTGATAATCACATTGTAGATCAGCAACTACTGGTATCTTTTCTCCTTTAGGATTAAGCCAATCATTCATAAGCATAACCTTTTTAAAGTATTCAATACGAGCATATTCAAAGTAAGTGAATGGTACGGTATTATTTAAATGTCCGTACATATCTGTTTCTGAAAAACGCACACTGACCTCCGTATAAAAAGAAAATCCCTTTTCCCATGCTTCTATGTCTTCTATGTATCCTGCTCTCATATAATAATCCCCTTTGTATTTAAAATGGATATCCATTTAAAAATGAATAACGATTCATTTATTATATCAGAAAATTAAAAATCCATCTAATAAATTATTACTGAAAGGAATAAACATTTCATCCGGTTTCTTTGTCGTATTTTGACGAACGGATAATACTTGAAAAAAGCCTTAAACACCGCCTGGAACTTTCCAATAAAAAAAAGCCCAGAATTTACATTCTGAGCTTTAA
>NZ_JBAEAP010000441.1:0-5880 GCF_056205495.1 Psychrobacillus sp.
TGTTGTAATTGAAGTAAAAAGAGATACGTGAGGTAGTAATGTTGATTTCCAAGCACTAAAATATCCTTCCTATTGCACTAGACTCAGTCAAGAAGATTAATTAGACATTTATACAGATTATTTAGCTGTACATCAAGAGGATGTAAATGCAAAAGAAGCATTATTAGAATTTTTAGAGGTGGAAGATGAAGAGGAATTAAATTCCACGTTAAATGGTGTGCAACGAATCATTATAGTGGGAAAAGAATTTGATAAACGTATTCTTTCTGTATGTACTTGGTTATATGAAAATAATATTGATATTAAATGTGTGACGATAAAGCCTTATAAATTTAATGATGAATTAATTATTGATACTAAACAAATTATTCCTCCCTGTAAGTTAGAGGACTATTATATTACGAAAAAGGCGGAAAAGCAGAAAAGAACCATTCAAGGAGACAAGAATGTTGTAGAATTTTTACAAGCTGTTCAACAATCCATTACGACTCAAACCAATTATTCAGGTAGATATGGTGGCAGGAGAAATTATTTTAAAGGTCATAGGTTTTTAGGGTTACCTTGGAATTTCGTTTTTGGTTATAAAAAAGATGGAACTGCTACAATTTCGTTGGAATCGCATGAGTTTGAAGGAACAAATGAGATTAAAAGGATAGCAGAAAACTACTACTCACAATTACAACAAACATTAGGATTCCCTATTGAATTTAGTGAAGGTGTTAAAAATAAAGACTGGTTTAGACTAATTGTAAAATTTCAATTAGATACGGATATACCCTTAGAGGAACGTGTTGAAAGTTATATTGAAGTTTTCATTAAATACTTTGAGTTTATTAACAAGTTGAAGGGAAATACTGTCCTATAATTTAGTTAGAAGCTATTAATTTTAGAAGAAGAGAGCATGCATTAAACCCCTTTCAATAACTGAAAGGGGTTTAATAGATTATAGATTAAATCATTTAGTGAGGAAGGCCCTTAAGCTAGAATTACTCAGTGCCACAAAAATACAATTCAGCTTTATTAAAGGCATCGATTCATCGTATCTTTTGCTTCCTCATCCACTGAGTAGCAACCCACTTCTCACCAGTAGTCACAGGTGCGCCCCCATGTAAAGTTAATTCATTTAAGGTTTGATCGTTATAGAAATACTCGAAGTAGACTGCCATGCCTTTTTTAGGCGTTACTGTGAAATTTAGCTTAGGGAAAAAGGTTTCTCCGCCTTCTTCTACATCATTTAAGTACATGACAAGGGTACTGATTCTATTATTGTTTGCTGCTTTGCTTGTTGATGAAAAGAAATCAAAATGAGCTTTATATTCTTGACCAGGCGTATACTTAAGGATTTGAAGGCCTTCTCCGTGTTCGATGGGTATATTCATAACAGCTGAGATTCTTTTTTCGACTCTAGCAACAATCGCGTTTTCACTTTCTTCAATGAACGTACCACTACTTGTTCTCTGCTCATTTACTTCGCGTGTTGCTCCAATTTTGGATCGTTTCATTCGGTCCATCGACAATCTGATCAGTTCATCGCACTCTTCGTGGCTTAACATATTTCCTAATACCACTATTAATGGTTCCTCTAATCTAGCAACTATATCAATCTCTCTATCTGTCATTATTTTATGTCCCATGTGATCAAAAATCGTTTGCTCCTTCTTTTCCGTTATTAACATCACAACACCTCTTCATCTATTTAATTTTGTACATATTTCATTTATATAACCAGGATAAAAATGTAATTTTATTACTTTTTATGGAATTAATTTTATTCAATTTTATCATATAATTTATATGAATCTAAACTTTCAGAATATTTTATTGGGATTATTTTTTTAGATATATTAATGGTAATGGGAGAGGAAACATTTACTGTAAGGAACAATATGTTTGTGCCAAAGGGTCTAAATAAATTTGAAAATTACATAAACCTCTGAATAGGGAAAACCCGTTTATAATAGAAAATGATATTTTAGACGGAGGTACATGTATGCAGAAGTGGATAGGAAATCGACCAACAATAGGTCAGAAAGCCTTAGTGACAATGTATGGAAAAGTTTTAGAGCAAGCACGACATACCGTTATAAATTCAACGGATACTGTCTTAAAAGTGATAGAGGCGGAGTTTGATAAGAAAAGTGGTAGGGATGTAAAGGGAGTATTGGTATTAACAACGACATCTCTCCTGTTTCTTTCTAGAAGTGAAAATATGGTTTATACACATGACCAGATTAGTGATATCCGTGTTCAGAAAGAGAACAAGGATAAAAATGAGTGGCAGCTGACAATGAGTATTGGATACATGCCACGTAGATTTGATGATATTAAAATTAACGATGACAGCAAGGAGTTTATTGAAATCCTTGAGCATATTGTCCATCACAAATCAGCTAATGTACTTACGACAGTTACCCATAATTTTGATAATTTCTTACACGCAGATAGATTAAATGATTTGCGATCTAATAACGTGAAAATAACAGCATTTGTTATGAAGCGTGATAATCTTGGTCATGCAAAAAATGGAGAAAGACTGCTAAGAGAAAAACATAGAGATGCGAAGCTAATTGCGGAAGGCTACTATCAAAGCACAAAGAAAAAGGGCAACTTTGTTTTAGTAGAAGATACGGATATTTTAGTTTATGAATATGACGATAAGGAACGAGCAGCAACTTTAATGAATAGATGGCCTTTTACGTTCTTTTCTCATGCAGTCGTTGATCAGTTTGCGATGAAAACTGTCATAAGCAGAGAAGAAGGAGAGTTAGTTTTAACTAGCTCGGGTAAGAAGTTTGTTGGGCTTTTAGTGGATGCTAAAATAGCTTTCGAGTCAAAAGAGAGAAAATGGTATCAGAAGGTGCTTGGCTTCCGCAGTGGGAAGTGGTGGAAAAGAGCAGTTGCCTCGTTTATGTATGTATTCGGCTTTATAATCATTCTTGCAATGATTTTTGGAGAAGACACTACTGAAACAGACGCTATTACTCCAGATACGAAGACAGCTGATGAGCAATCTAATAAAACAGATGCTGAAGCAGACCGTTTAGCAGAGGAACAGCAAAAACAAGAAGAGGCAGATCGACTAGCTGAGGAACAACGCAAGCAAGAAGAAGCGAATCGTTTAGCAGAGGAAAAGGCTAAGCAAGAAGAAGCAGAACGTTTAGCTGAAGAGCAACGCAAACAGGAAGAGGCAGATCGTTTGGCAGAGGAACAACGTAAGCAAGAAGAAGCTAAACGAGTGGCAGAAGAGAAAAAGTCTAATGTAAAATATAAAAACTGTACGGAAGCCCGTAATGCTGGTGCAGCACCGATTCATCAAGGAGAGCCAGGGTATGGCAAGCATCTTGATCGTGACGGCGATGGCATTGGCTGTGATAGATAAATTTTAGGAAGTAATTTCTATAATATATTAGAAGAGAGTATTTAAACGATTGTCGTTTGAATACTCTCTTTTTATTTGCGTCCCTGTGTCAGAAACATTCACGTTAGTTCAAACAAACGTGAATGTTGTGAAATTCATGTTTGTTTCTGAAACAGGGAACATACAAAAGCAAATAATTATCAAACTATTAACATTCCTCAGTATTCATATGACAAAAAAATGATTAATGTTAGAAAGTGTATGTAATTGATACAATTTGTAGAATTTTATCATGTTCTGTAAAGGGGAGAAATTATGAAAAGAAAACTTTGGAAGCAAATAATGGTTGCAGTATTATTTGTTTCAACTATTTTGTCATTTTCACCGGTTGCACACGGAAAAACGACTTCCGTTCAACAATCGATACATTCATTAGAAATAGAAATGAAGAAAGCGGCTCTGTCTTATGTAGAGCCTGCTTTAAAAGGGGAATTGGTCTCCAGTGCTTCCCTTGACCCAGTGCTAAACAGTGTAAAGAAAAACTATCAAACAACTAGAAATGTCATTCTCACATCTAATCTTTCAGCAAAAGAAAAACAAGAGAAGCTAAAAGAAATAGAGGCATTGTATCAAGAGAAAATAGGGAAGGGCCTAATCCCTTACGTCGATGCCTATAACTACGCAACGAAGTACTTAGATCCTTTACTAAAGGAAATAAAAGAAGCAGAGGCAAAAAATGACTTTATTGCAGTTGAACAAGCCTATCACAAGCTATCAGTGCAACTTAAGTCAAGAACTACTATTTTGTATCGTGTAACAGGAAAGGCACCCCGCGACCTCTTGTTAGAAAAATATAAAAAGCCAGCAGATCAAAAACGTGACGAGTTGGTGGTTCCTGTGACAATTATTATGAAGCTAACAGGCGCCCAACAATTATATTTGGGTGGAAAAAAAGAAGAAGCAGTAAAAGTGATTAACGATGTTCCAACCCTCGTAGCCAAATTATCTAGTAAGCAAGCATTTCATCAAGCATTGATAAAAGAGCTAGAGAGGCTCCAAGCCATCTACTCCCCAGTCGTTGTAACCCCGGTATACCCAGCAGCAGGTACGTCGGAAGGTGGCGTGTTACGTTTGCCTACAAATCTAGCAATCCTACCAGATGATTCCCTTGTAATTTCTGATCAAGGAAATCATTTAATTCGTCGACTTAGTAGTGGAAGTCTTTCTACCTATGCAGGAATGATTTTGACGGTAGATAAAGATGGTTCCCCGCTTGGGGGCTTGCATAATGATGTAAAGGATAAAGCCATTTTTTCTACCCCTTCAGGACTTGTAAGTGATTCCAAGGGAAATGTGTATGTAGCAGATACAGCAAACCATGTGATTCGGAAAATAACAAATGAAGGACAAGTGATTACCTTAGCGGGAAATGGCCGACCTGGGTTAATGGACGGTAAGTCAACTGCTGCTAGTTTTTATTTTCCACAGGATATTGCAGTTTCCACAGATGGCATAGTATATGTGGCTGATACATTAAATCATGTGATTCGTAAAATCGACACAAGCGGTAATGTCACGACGCTTAATACACCTTCCTTGCGTCCAGCAGAAATTGCTGATGGAGTGATTGAGAGTGCAGGAGATTATCTAGATGGAACGCTAAGCCAAGCAAAGTTTAATGAGCCTTCTAGTCTTGCAATAGACGAGAAAGGAAATCTATATGTGAGTGATACAGGAAACCAAGTTATACGTTATATCGATTTCATGACAAACAAGGTGACTACTGTTGCAGGAAATGTATCCTCAACAAATGGTTTATACAGTGATGGTGGATTTAAAGATGGTAATGCTTTAGTTTCTCAATTCTCTATACCAAAAGGGATAGCGATTACTCCAGAAGGTGGTCTATTAATTGCGGATTACGGAAATCATGCTATTCGTTACTACTATAAAGGTACAGTAAGTACTATCGTTAAAGACTTGCAGTTCCTGTCAAATCTTGTAGTGACTAAAGAAGGAACAATCTTTGTTACCAATAGCCATACCAATCAAATTATTAAAATAACCAAATAACGAGAGGAGGAGAAGACTTGCTTAGAGAAATTAAGAAATTTAAACTAAAAGATACTTTCTATGCAGAACTTATTTTAAATGAATTAGAAACTTCTAACCCAAGTAAGGTTAAAGCAACTGAGATTAATAAGTATCCTTCTATTTCAAGAGATATTTCTATAGTTGTTGAAGATGATACAAATGCAAGTGATCTTATTAAACTTATTGTTAAAGTAGGTGGAAAACTTGTTAAAACTGCTGAAGTATTTGATATTTATAAGGGTGAGCATATTAAAGAAGGTTATAAGTCAGTTTCTTTAAATATCGTTTATGAAGATAAAGAGAAGACGCTTAAAGTAGATGATATTAATGAACCTCATCAAAAGATAATGGATGAGTTAAATAAACACTACGAAGCTAACTTAAGAAGTTAATGAGTAGCAATAAAGGACCGAAACTATACATCGGTC
>NZ_JBAEAP010000442.1:0-5226 GCF_056205495.1 Psychrobacillus sp.
TGTTATTTGAGGACGGTTACGTAAGAAAAGTGGTTGATTTTTATTATATGGATATTATTACGGGTGCCAGGCACCTGTCATAATATCCATATAATAATGGGGGGAATAATGGGGGGATAGTGAGGAATAGAAGGGTAATAATAGCTGCTTGGATAAATAGTTAGAAAAGTGACTAAATTTTCTGTTAGTATGTTATTTAAATATATTAATGATGTGGGTGGTGATTGGTTTGGTTTCAGTTGAGCAGTTGGCTTGTAGGCTAGAGAAGTATGGGATTCTTTTGGTTGGTGGGGAGAAAGGGAAGGGAAGAGGAATAGATTATATTAATATTCAGGAGCTTCCGTTAAGGAGTGAGCGTGTTCATCCTTTTGGGTTTATTTTGACTACTTTTGCGGCTTTTGAGGGTGAGCAGGGAATCGTTTCGCATGTGGAATGGCTGATTTCACGAAAGATATCAGCACTAGGTATCCATGCTGCTGGTTGTGCGGTGGTTCCAGAAAGCTTGTTGGAGCTTGCTAATACGCATTCGCTTCCTATTTTTACAATACCAATTGATTTGTCTTATAAGGAGATTTTTAAAGAATTTAATGAGCTACTTTTAGGAGAGAATGATGCTCTTCGTGTACAAATTGAGGAGATGAATCTTCAATTACTAGAGGCAGTTGCCCAAGATAAGGGAGTTAGTTATATCGTTGCAACATTAGGGAAGTATCTTGCTTCACCGATCGTTTTTCTGGATCAAAGCTTAAACATTGTTTCTATTTGGACTAACAATACATATAATCGAGAGGAATATAGCCTTACAGTTAAAGCCGTTTTAGAGCAAGAAAAAGAATGGTTATACAAAGGCAAATACATGGAGGTAGAAAAGGTATTGACCGAGTCGTTTTCTACACAGCATGATTTGGCATTTTCGGTTCTCCCAATTATGGAGCATACAGAAAATCACGGATTCTTAATCATATGCAATAACGGAGTAGAGGAGTTGATGGTTAACTCTGCCATTCAGTATGGGAGGACGGCATTACTGCTGGATGCCGTAAAAAGAAAATCGTTAGAGCGTTTCTTGAAAAACCAAGAGATACGAACATTGGAAGGGATTATTGAAAATAAACGCCGAGAATCTAGTCGCTCTTCTAGCCTTTCTTCTTCTCTAAAAAAAATGCCTTATCTGTATGTATTTCGTTTTGATAATGAAGATTTAATCAATTATGGATTTACCGTCATTTACGATAAGCTGGGTGGAATAAATTCAGATAATATTATTTGGATATATGAACAGGAGGTTATCTGCCTCACTTCTATTCCTTATGAAACACAACATTTGAAGGGGTTATTATCTACTTTGCAAGGAGTTCATTGTGGAGTCAGTGATGGTAGACCGATCAGGAGTGAGGCAGATCTTTCGCTTAAGTATAAACAAGCAAAGCGTTGTTTAGAGCTTACAGATCAATGGAATAGCAATCTAATTCTATTCCAAAACATAGGTGTGGAAAGATTTTTATTTTTGATTAAAGAGGAGAGCTCGATGCAGGAGGCAGCAAGGGGATTGCTTAAGCCTTTATTAGAATTTGATGAATGTAATCATGCAGAATTAACAAAAACATTGGATGTCTATTTAAAGAATTTTTTTAGTCTGAAAAAAAGTGCAGAGGAATTATTTGTCCATCGTAATACTGTGAGCTATCGACTAGAAAAAATTCAAGATCTATACCCGGATATTAGCTTTGAAAATCAAAATCATTACCTACTATTTGCGATTGCCTTAAGGTTAATCGACTAATTTTGTTTAGAGGCTATAAAATAGTCTCTTTTTTTTGTGCTCCTTAACTAATGAAAAATTTATTAGAAAAATCTAAAATTTCTATTAACTAAAGAGAGGACGGGGATATAGATGCAGACTATTTTGTATAACTGCTCGTTAATTGACGGACTAAATAAAGATATAAAGGAAAACGCTTATCTGATAATAGAGGATAAAAAAATAGTAGAGGTTGGCACTGGAAAAGTAGAGCAGACGGAATCTGCAAATTTAGTTGACGTAAAGGGAAAATTTGTTATGCCAGGGTTAATTGATTGTCATGTGCATTTAGTGTGGGATGGAACGGAAGATCCGCAAAAGAAGATAGAGCATCTAGACGAATCGAAGGTTGCCCTGCAGGCTTACTCGCATGCACTTCTAACGATAAAGGAGGGGATCACCACAGTTCGAGATGTTGCCTCTCCAGGGAAAAGTGTTTTAAATTTACGAGATGTGATAAATAGCGGAAGTTTAATTGGCCCGACAATTGTTGCTTCTGGTCCTGCAGTTTGTATGACAGGGGGACATGTCCATTACTTAGGTAAAGAAGCAGATGGTCCCGATGCTGTTCGGCGAGCTACCCGTGAGGTAATGAAGGAAGGCGCTGATCTGATCAAGCTTATGGCAACTGGAGGTATTTATACATTTGGAGAGGAGCCAGGTTCTCCGCAGTTAAATGTGGAGGAGATGAAGGCGGCTGTCGAGGAGGCACACAAGAAGAATAAGAAGGTAGCAGCACATGCTGAAGGCTTGATAGGAATTCACAATTGTATAGAGGCAGGAGTGGACACAATTGAGCATGCCATTTATGCAGATGAAAGTGCACTCAAAAAAATGAAGGAGAATGACACTTATTTAGTGCCCACGATGATTGTTATGAAAAGATTAGCTACGGATGAGCATATACCAGCATGGGCGTTAGAAAAGGCAAAGCATGTAGTGGAACCACATGAGAACATGCTAAAGCAGGCTGTACAGCTTGGAGTAAAGATAGCAACTGGGACAGATTGTGGTTCACCGGTTACTCCACCGAGCTACTATTTTGACGAATTATTAATAATGGAGGATGCGGGAATGTCTAGAATGGAAGTTCTTCAAGCATCTACACAAGTAGCTGCAGAATGTTTAGGGCTGAGTGATAGGGGCTTATTAAAGAAAGGAATGTACGCAGATCTACTAATTTTGGAGGATAACCCATTAGACGATTTATCTATTTTGAAGGGTAACAAGAGGATTATGAAGGATGGACTCTTTATTAATTAAGAAAGGGGATAAGCATATGAATTTAGAAAAGAGGGTACATCAGTTACGCCAGGTAATGGATGACAAGGAACTGACATGTTCAGTTATTTTGAACTTTGAAAACCAATATTATTTTAGTGGATTAAAGGCAATCACATATTCTAGACCGATAGTTTTGTTTGTAGATCAACAACATACAAAACTAGTAGTGCCATCTTTAGAAGAGACTCATGCCAAGGAAAAGTCTATAGCGGACCAGCTACTTGTTTACTATGAAACACCTTTGCATCAAACACAGGCTAATTCTTATATAGAACTATTTGAAGAAGTGATTACCTCTTATCCAAAAAATTCTAAGATTGGAGTCGAGTTTGCCTCACTCCCAGTTGAACTAGGAAAGAGGTTGAGAGATAAGGGATTTGATTTAGTTAGCATAGATGATGAAATTATCCATATGAGAGCTATTAAAGAGGAAGCAGAGATAGAACAAATTATTGAATCAGGTAACTTGGTCAGCCTGGCATTAAAAGAGTCGTTAGAGCATGCAACACCTGAAATGACTGAAATGGAGATAGATCAATTTGGAAATACAGCTCTTTTTCTAGAGGTAGCAAAGAGGCATCCTAATTCGACGTTAGATTACTTCGTTATGTCACCTTCTGGAATAGAACGTACGAATATGCCGCATGTCTTCTCTAATACAAGGCAGCTTAATAAGAATGATCTTGTGATTCACAGCAGACAGGTTGGTATAAATGGATACCGCGCAGAATGTGAACGTACTTTTTTTGTTGGTAATCCTACATTAGAACAGGAGGAAGCATTTAAGCTTGCTCAAGAAGCGCAGCAGGCTGCATTAGACTTTATACGTGTAGGTGTAACAGCAGCAGAGGTAAACGAGGTTGCTTTACAAGTTTTCCGAGATGCAAATATGGAGCAATATGTGAGACATCGGACTGGTCATGGTATAGGGATAGGTCTTCATGAGGAGCCGTCATTAAAGTATTCTAATGACCTTGTATTACAGGAAAATATGGTGTTTTGTGTGGAGCCTGGGCTATACATACCTGGTGTTGGGGGCTTTAGGCATTCAGATACAGTCATTTTAAGGGGGGAGGGGACACAGTTAATTACTCATTATCCAAGTAAGTTAGAGGATTTAATTTTATAACTAATTAGGGGAGGGAAAGGAATGAGTATTTATTTAATAGCCGTCGTTATTTATTTAGCTGTAATGGCCTTGATGGGGGTTTACTTTAGTAAAAAATCAATTGAGACTAGCAAAGATTTTATGGCAGCAGGCAGAACACTCCCCTTATGGGTTATGACTGGAACTTTATTAGCTACCTTTGTAGGTTCAGGAACGGTTGTGGGTGGAGCAAGCTTCATTTATCAATATGGTCCATGGGCAGCCATTTTCAATCTGTCGGGTGGCATCTTCGGTATTATCGTACTTTATTTTATCGCAGGTAGGGTTCGAAAAGGGGAAGCTTTTACTGTTCCAGAAATTATTGAAAAGCGTTTTGGAAGTCAAGCCAGACTTGTTGCAAGTATTTTAATACTTCTGGCGTATGTAGGAATTACGGCTTACCAGTTTACTGGTGGAGCTTACGTTTTACAAATTACAACCGGATTACCTATACAGACAGGCGCCATTATCATCGCCATACTTGTTATTTTCCTTACAGTAAGTGGGGGGTTATTCTCGGTTGCATACACAGATGCGCTAAGTGCACTGTTAATTGTTTTTGGTTTTTTAGTAGGGTTACCTTTCGTGTTAAATGGAGTTGGAGGCTTGGAGGGATTGTCTCTAAATCTTCCAGAGCAGACAAAGCAATGGAATGGCGGGCTTAGTAACTTGCAATTATTAGGGTATTTCTTACCTTTGTTTTTATTGATACTTGGTGATCAAAACATGTATCAGCGCTTTGCTGCGGCAAAGGATGAAAAAACTGCAAGAAAGTCTACGATAGGTTTTTTTGTAGGAAGCGTTCTGGTAATTGGATTAACGATAACTTTTGCAACTGCGGCAATTGTGATGTTCCCTAATATTACTCCTGATACTGCAGTGCTGAATATGGCGATTAATGGATTGCCATTAGGAATCGGGTTGGTCGTTCTCTGTGCGTGCGTTGCCTTTATCATCACCACGGGAACGTCGTATTTACTCTCGGCTTCAGGAA
>NZ_JBAEAP010000443.1:0-1549 GCF_056205495.1 Psychrobacillus sp.
AGTCACGAAAATCCAAACTCGGTTTTCAATTGCGTACGAATTGCTAGAGAGAATGCAAGGGTTTGTCGTGATCACATACCTAATGAACTGTTTGAAGTGTGGAATGACGTCTTTTTATATACAAAAGATGCTCAGAATATCCCGTATTCTCTTCAGAACATGAGATTGTTTCTAAGCTAGATTAAAAAGGCTTCTTTCACTATTCAAGGAATTATTGAGTCAAACATGTCTCGGGGTATAGCTTACCATATGATGAAAATAGGAAATTGGTTAGAACGGGCTGAAAAAACTGCCAGAATTTTAAATGTGGTGTGTGAACATACAAGTGAAGCGGAGCTTTCTTATAAAAGAGATGAATATTATGCGTGGCTATCAGCACTTAGAATGCTGAATGGCTATGAGGCCTATTTGAAGGTGAATAGACCAAAAATGGATCCACGAACAATTCTTGCTTTTCTTATTGTCGATGAAACCTTTCCTAGATCCATTCATTACAATATGAATAGTGTGCAAAATGCAATTGATAATTTAGGAGGACAGAAGGCTAAACACTCTGAAAAGCTCCATTATCTTTTACAAAGGCTTCATCAAGACTTTGATGAAATGACTATTCAGGAGTTAGACTCCGAAGAAATGATGGACTTTCTGAATCGCTTTCAAAATCAATGTAATGAAATTGGGCAAACCTTCTCTGAAACCTATTATTTAATTGAACCTATTAAGCAACCGTATACACCTGCTATCCAAATACAATCACAAGGTGATAATAATTGGATTAGTAATTCTCAGATGCCTGTTATTGAAAGACCATCATCCTTAAAATATAAAATTGAGCATACAAATATTTTTGATTATGAGACAATGGTTGATCAAAGTATGAACTCGATTCGTTTGAAGCCTAGAACTGATGAGTGTCAGCGTTTGCTTTCTTACCGAGCAGAAATTAATCCTGTTGCCTTAACGAAGGAACACGTGGATATATGGGGAAACACAGTAGAATCATTTTTTATAGCAGATCATCATCGTCATTTAGAGGTTAAGACAACCTCTGTTGTCAGTATCCAAAGAAGTCCTTGGGTTCATAGAATTGACTATTCACCGGAAATGTATGCCATTTTCCATTCAGAGCTTTTTAGAAGCCATTACTTAGCATACTTAAGCAATACAGCTTATACGTATTTGACACCTGAGCAAATAGAAAAAGTGGATAAAGAAATAGGGGAAATGGTAAACCCTGTTAAGTACGCGATTGATTTAATGGGATACTTGTTCAATCATTTCACATATGATGGTTCATCTACTACTGTTACCACTAAGGCGCTGGAATCGTTTGACCTACAAAAAGGCGTGTGTCAGGACATTTCACATGTGATGCTTGGGGTATTAAGAACAAAGAATATACCGGCTCGATATGTAAGTGGGTATCTGTATGTTGGTGAAAATTCGGCATTAGTTGGTGATGCAGCTAGTCATGCCTGGGTAGAGGTAATGGTTCCAGGGATTGGCTGGGTAGGTCTTGACCCAACAAATAATGTGGAAGCTTTAGAAA
>NZ_JBAEAP010000444.1:0-1792 GCF_056205495.1 Psychrobacillus sp.
TGGTTTTCTTTATTTGCTTTTTTTAACTGGGTGATGAGGGAAAGCTCATCTACCCTAATTCCCATGGAAGAAACCTCGAAAGCTTGATTTAATACTGTAGACCAGAAAATGATATCTCCATTTAGAGTCCAATCATCATAATCAGGTGCGCGTCCATCGTGCTTGTCTCCTGACTTCAATAATCCACCAATTTGTGAAATGAAGACTGCTCCATGTTGCTCTGCAATTTTGTTTTCTCGTTCTTTCGGACTGAGCTTTGGATATAAGTCTTCTAGTTCTTGAGTCGATATAAAGAAGATTTCCTCTGGAAGTACAGGTTCGAGTTGAGGGTAATGTTGATTCAAATAGCATTCTGTTGATTTTATGGAACTATAAATTCTTTTCACTTCATGTCTTAATGTTGATAAATTTCGTTGTTCTTTTGAAATGATTTTTTCCCAATCCCACTGATCTACATACATAGAATGCATATTATCTAACTGTTCATCACTTCTTATCGCATTCATGTCTGCATATAGACCTTTGTTATGATCAAACCCATATTTCGCTAAAGCTATTCTCTTCCATTTAGCTAACGATTGAACAACTTCGACAGGGTAAGCCTCAAGATCTCTTGAATTGAAAGTTACAATGCGCTCTACCCCATTTAAGTTGTCATTTATTCCTGTCCCTGAATTTAACAATAGTGGTGCAGAAACTTTTGTTAGATTTAGTTCTTCTGATAATTTATTCTCAAAATAATCTTTTACTTTCTTAATTGCAATTTCAGTTTGAATTAACCCTAATTTAGATTCATATCCAGTTAAAACGTCATTTAATCCTGACACTATACTATCCCTCTATTCTTTCTTATTTTTAATTGAAAATATTGCTTTAAATCACTAAAATTTCTAGGTGAAATAACTAATCTCCAATACTTTATGAACATTCCCAGTGAATGTGACTTAATTAAATGTTTTTAGTATTCTTCTTTTCACATAGAATTCACCAGTTCTACTAAACGTGAGAGGAGATCTTTCTTTTGAGTATTGGAATATTAGTCATATATATTTTTAGGGCTAACCCTTGCCGCACATGGACGTCCCTTTTTTTCGTTTCAAGAGCGTCAACTCCACACTCATCCAGTTGCTTTAGCCAATTAGTAATAGTAGAAGGGGAAGCAATGTTATACACAGCAGCTGCATGGGTACTTGACACTCCAAATTGCGGTCTCTTTTCATGCCTTATAGAACTGGTCGTGTAGAAGGGAACCTCTCTACCTTCCGTAGGTTGTGCTCCTCCCCCCTCGAAGAAACGTGCTTGAGCTATTTACGTACACGATTCCTCCTAGATATCATTCACAAAAATGTAGCTATTCTCTTTTTAAGTCAAATACATTACCCTTAACTCTTGGTGAAGGATTTTATTAAAAAGGAGGACTGCCTCTTTCTCTCTTTATATAGTTTGTATATAATCCCCTCTGAAAATTAGTTACAATACCCAATGACAATTATCAGAATATTTATTATGATGATATTAATCATAACAAGAAGGCGTTATATTACATGACAAGATATCAAGAAGGGAGTTTTACTTATATGAATGAAAAAGTTGGCAAGTCCAAGGTCTTCTCCTTAGGCCTACAACATGTCCTCGCCATGTATGCAGGGGCGATCCTCGTACCCATCATCGTCGGGGGCGCCTTAGGCTTCACTCCTCAACAGCTTGCTTACCTCATTGCCATTGACTTATTAACCTGTGGAATCGCTACGTTACTCCAAGCGTGGAAAAACAAGTTCTTCGGCATTGGACT
>NZ_JBAEAP010000445.1:0-3438 GCF_056205495.1 Psychrobacillus sp.
AATAATTACCCATTTACCTGTTAGAGCATACATATGCTCATACTTTTCGTATAAAAAAATTCATAAAAGGGGTTAATTGATGATAGAACAAACTTTCCAAAGAAGATTACTCGCTCTACATTATGTATTTCCTGTACCTCTCCCTAAAGTAATTCCACTTCTAAAAATAGATCCCGATCTATCCCAACTAGAAAACATCCAACCAACCCTTCTTGCTAAATTGTGTAATATTCCCATTGAAAGAGCTATTCACTTGAAAAATATGTATAAAGAGTTAGTTTATCATCCTCTACTTGAAACCTATGAAAAACATAATATTTTCCCAATCGCTTATAATGATAATTGTTACCCAGAAAGTCTTTTGAAATTATATGATCCTCCAGTAATTTTATATACTAAAGGAGATGTAAGCTTACTAGCTAAAATTAAAAAGATTGCTATAATTGGTTCTAGAAAGGCAACTTCCTATTCAGAAAAAAGTATAGAAAAAATACTACCCCCTCTAATTCAACAAAATTATGTTATTGTAAGTGGTCTCGCGAGAGGTGCGGACACGCTGGCCCATAGAAAAACAATAGAAATGGGCGGAAAAACTATTGGGGTATTAGGCACAGGTTTTTCTAATATTTATCCAAAAGAAAACGAGGATTTAGCGAACTTTATGTCGAAGAGTCACCTACTAGTAACTGAATACCCTCCCTATATTACTCCAAAAAAGTGGAATTTCCCCATGAGAAACCGGATTATTAGTGGTTTGTCGTTAGGTGTCGTTATTACAGAGGCACATAAGAAGAGTGGTACAGTTTCTACAATGGAGCATGCCTTAGAAAATGGAAAAGAAATTTTTGCAGTTCCAGGATCTATTCATTCAGACCTATCAGAAGGCCCACATCACTTGATACTAGAAGGGGCAAAGCCTATTTGGGATGGCCACCAAATTCTCGAGGAAATGAGATAAAAAGTATAAAATTTTAAATTTAGAATTGAAAAGTCTTGCAATTACTAAGAAACTGTTATACATTTTGCAACAGGTATTTGTTTTGCAGATTGAAGCGAGTTACCTTCTATAAGGAGGCACATCTATGTCGGATTATTTAGTTATAGTAGAATCGCCAGCGAAGGCAAAAACGATTGAGCGATATTTAGGAAAGAAATATAAAGTAAAAGCATCGATAGGACATGTTATAGATTTACCAAAAAGTCAAATGGGTGTCGATGTAGAAAATAATTACGAACCAAAATATATTACAATACGTGGTAAAGGGCCAGTCCTTCAGGATCTAAAAAATGCGGCCAAAAAAGCAAAGAAAGTTTATCTCGCGGCTGACCCCGACAGAGAAGGGGAAGCAATCGCCTGGCATTTAGCAAAATCTCTAAACGTAGATTTAGAGTCAGACTGTCGTGTTGTATTTAACGAAATAACAAAAGATGCTATACTAGAATCATTTAAGCATCCTAGACCGCTTGATAAGGATTTAGTAGATGCCCAACAGGCAAGACGAGTTCTAGATCGTCTAGTAGGATATAATATCAGTCCTATTCTATGGAAGAAAGTTAAAAAAGGTCTTTCAGCAGGTCGTGTACAATCCGTTGCTCTGCGACTAATAATTGATCGTGAACGAGAAATTGAAAAATTTATCCCAGAGGAATATTGGTCTATCGAAGGTAAATTTGAAAAAGGTAAAAAAGCATTCGAAGCTCTTTACTTTGGCAAAGAAAAAGAAAAAGCAAAGCTTACCAATGAAGATGAGGTTAAAGCTGTATTAAATCTCATGAAGGGTAAAAAGTTTGATGTTACTAATGTTACTAAAAAAGAAAGAAAGCGTAATCCTGCGCCTTCATTCACTACCTCCTCACTACAGCAAGAGGCAGCTAGAAAATTAAACTTTAGAGCTAGAAAAACAATGATGCTTGCTCAACAGCTTTACGAAGGAATTGACCTTGGTAAAAAAGAAGGTACTGTTGGTCTTATAACTTATATGCGTACGGATTCTACTAGAATTTCGGATACAGCTAAGGCAGACGCTGCTGAATTTATAAAAAGTGAATATGGATCAGAGTTTCTTTCGACTAAGAAAGCGGAGAAGCAAGATAAAAAAGCCCAAGATGCGCATGAAGCTGTTCGACCTACAAACGTACTAAGAACACCTGATTCGTTAAAGGCAATATTATCTCGAGATCTTTTCCGTTTATATAAACTTATATGGGAAAGATTCGTTGCAAGTCAAATGGCTCCAGCCACTTTGGATACAGTTGCAGTAGATTTGAAAAATGGAGAAGTCATTTTTAGAGCTAACGGTTCTCAAGTGAAATTTGCTGGTTTTATGAAGGTCTACGTAGAAGGCTCAGACGACCAAACAGATGACAAAGATAAATTGTTGCCTGCAATGGAAGTAGGAGATAAAGTAAGTGCTAAAGAGATCGAGCCTAAGCAGCATTTCACTCAACCACCACCAAGATACTCCGAAGCGCGACTTGTTAAAACCTTAGAGGAACTAGGCATAGGTAGACCATCTACATATGCTCCAACTTTAGATACAATACAAAAAAGAGGCTATGTAGCTCTAGAAACGAAGAGATTTGTTCCAACAGAGTTAGGTACTATTATCCATCAGCTTGTATCAGAGTTCTTTCCGAAAATCGTAGATATTGAGTTTACTGCTCAAATGGAAAGAGATTTGGATAGTGTAGAAGAAGGTCAAGTTGAATGGAAGAAAATTATTGATGCATTTTATGTTGAGTTTGAAAAACACTTGGAACACGCAGAAGCTGAAATGGAAAAAATCGTTATAAAAGATGAGCCTACCGGTGAGGATTGTGAAGAATGTGGTTCTCCAATGGTATACAAGCTAGGGCGCTATGGAAAATTCATGGCTTGTAGTAATTTCCCGGACTGTAGAAATACAAAAGCAATTGTTAAAGAAATTGGTGTGAAATGTCCATCATGTGAGGAAGGGCAAATTGTTGAGCGTAAAAGTAAAACAAAACGCTTATTCTATGGTTGCAATCAGTATCCTACATGTGAGTTTCTTTCTTGGGATAAGCCAATTAGTAGACAGTGTCCAAAATGTAATGAAATGCTAGTAGAGAAGAAGCTGAAAAAAGGAATACAAATACAATGTGTTGCGTGTGATTATAAGGAAGATCCGCAAAGCTAGAAAGAAGGATACGACATGACTGAAATAGTAAACGTTATTGGAGCAGGTTTAGCTGGAAGTGAGGCTGCTTGGCAAATAGCTAGCAGAGGAGTTAAAGTACGTCTCTTTGAAATGCGACCTGTTAAACAGACGCCAGCTCACCATACAGATAAATTTGCTGAGCTTGTTTGCTCAAACTCTCTTAGAGCAAACAACTTAACAAATGCTGTTGGGGTTATTAAAGAAGAAATGCGTATGTTGGATTCTCTAATCATCTCCTCAGCGGACAATAGTAGTGTTC
>NZ_JBAEAP010000446.1:0-2784 GCF_056205495.1 Psychrobacillus sp.
TACAACGGGAACATGGAAATGAATAAAATAGGGATGGGTTTGTGTTGTGGCATCGATTGCAGATGTGCTTGTTTGATTGGAAAATTGAGTGGGATTGTATTGTTTCAATTCCTGGCTTGAGGTGAATGTGGCCGTTGCGGATATGGTCGTCAATGACCTCGCGCGGAAATGGTGTATGTGCGCGAAGCCATATTCGTCCAGTGAGAAATTGTTGTAATTGCTCGTTCATCATTACGACTCGACGTGGTACCAGCCTAGCCCCATGGATCCTTCTCCAAGGTGCGTACCGATAACCGGTCCAAAGTAGCTAATCGTAAATTCAACATTTGGCATGATAGCCTCGAGAAGGATTTTCCATGCAATTGCCTCATCCTCATTGTTGGCATGAATGATGGTAGCCTTGATTTTATCGTATTTTTTAGCGTCCTCTTCTAGCATGTCTGCAATTCGCTTCATTGCTTTTTTGCGTGTACGAACTTTTTCAAAAGGAACGATGACTTTATTTTCAAAATGAAGGATTGGTTTCACTTGAAGAACTGAACCAATAACACGCTCAAAGCCATTTAGGCGACCTCCGCGGTGAAGGTGATCCAGGTTATCTACCATGAAATATGCACGCATGGATTGCTTCATTTTGTTAAGCTCTTGGAGAATTGCTTCTGGCGTTTCTCCTGCCTGTGCCATTTCTGCAGCACGCATTGCATAAAAGCCTTGTACCATACAGGAAATCTCTGTATCGAATGTGTACACATCGATTCCCTCTACCATTCCACCTGCTTGCTCTGCTCCAGCTAATGTACCGCTTATACCACTAGATAGATGAACCGAAATGATGGAGTCATAATCTTTCTCCAAATTTTCAAAGGTGGTTACGAAGTTTCCTAGAGACGGTTGTGAGGTTTTTGGAAGTGCTTTTTCATTTCTGATTTTATCGTAAAATTCGGTTGTATTAATATCTATTTCTTCTCTATAAGTCTCGTTTCCTATCACGACACTAAGAGGAACCATTTGAATATTCAAGCTTGCTCGTATTTCTTCAGGGATATACGCTGTGCTATCCGTTACTACTACCGTTTTCGTCATATAAGAAATCACTCTCCTAACTCTAGTTTACTTAATCTGGATAGGAAAAGAAAGCATAAAAAGACCCCAACCATGATATTTATCATATATGTTGGGGTTGTGAATTTTTATTCAGATGTTTCGCCTATGAAATAGACACTTGTTACCAACCATTTGCCTTCTTCCTTCGCAAAAACAGTCACCTGGCGACCATTTCGATCAAGCTTAGCACCTGATCCTGGCTCATGAAGGGCAATATGAAGATTAGAGTAAACCTGCGCTTCTTTATCATTATATTCAATAATAGTCACATCTTCGGCTGTACGCACCGTATCATAATTTTCGAAGGTTTCGATTACCATCTTTTTATCGTCCTCATAGTTGAAGCCCTCTGGTTTTTTAGAGATTACACTTAAATAGCGGTCGATATCCTCTTCGTTAAATGCTTCGATATATTCGTTGAATGCATTTAATACTGCCGTTTTTTCCTTTTCAGGGACATTCGCTGCTTCTTCCACATTTCCGTCAGAAGACATTTCGAAGCCTACGTCCGATTTGTCCTTAACGCCGTGGTCTAGTGCTGATTCTGACTGTGATGGAGCACCATCATTTACAGATCCCGCCTCTGAATTTACTTCTTGTTTATCGTTACATGCAGCAAGTACTAGTGTAAGTGCCGCAAGAGTAAGTCCTTGTATTATAAGTCTCATCTGTTTCCCTCCTGCTGTTGGTTATTTTGTCATAGTTAGGACGAAAACTCAACGAATAAGTTTCGATATTCAAAATAATGAAATTTTCAGACGTTTGAAGTAAGATATATGTAGAATGGAGGTGAATAAGTTTATTGTACCCAACCCAGAAGATTTTATTAAAAAGATTGTCATTTGAGCATGAGCAATATATGTTTGTGACCGAGGATATAAGGCGAAGTGAAGCCGGTGAGCGTGGTGAAGATCGGTTACTCGGGAAGCTCGAGGAATTAAGATTAGTCGGGAACTATCATATATTTTCCAATGTAGGTTTACTGTTAGACGAATGGAAAATCCAGATTGATTGTTTAATAGTGAGCGACCGCTGCTGTATGGTAATCGAGTCCAAAAACATGAACGGCAATTTGTATTTTAAAGATGAAGAATTTTATAAAGAAGTAGATGGAATGGAAACTCCCTTCCCCAATCCATATTTTCAATTAACGCGTAATATCCGCTTCATGAAAGAATTTCTACGAAACGTCTGCCCCACCATGAAGGTGACCGGCGCCATCATCATGACCGCCAAGTCCAGTCGCATCCGCGAAAAACCCTCTAACTATCCAATTTTCAAACTAGAAAGCATGATCGAGAGAATCTATCAAATGCATGGTAATGGATTGGCCGAGCCAATTAAACTGGGTAAGTTTAATGAGATTGTTTCTTTAATCGAGAGAAGTCTATCACCATATGTCATGCCTCCGTTATGTGAATATTATAGAATCGCTCCGGGAGATTTGGTGCGTGGAGTCGAGTGTCCAAACTGTGGAGCGTTAGGGATGCAGCGGCACTACTCGACCTGGAAGTGCGGGAAGTGTGGGAAGACTGATCGAGGGGCTCATAAGGCTGCAATTAGAGAATACTTTTTACTAGTGAAATCCAGAATGACCGTTAAGGATTTCCAACATTTTTGTCTAGTAGACTCTCCCTATACAGCATCGCGGTTATTAAATAGTTTTACAAATATAGAAGG
>NZ_JBAEAP010000447.1:0-4522 GCF_056205495.1 Psychrobacillus sp.
TTAAAGCCAGAGGTTGATTGACTAGAAAAAAAGCAGTTAAAAAGCACATCTCTATACTCATTTTCCTTTGATTCTATTTCTAAAAATTTATTTTCTAGTTTCGATTAACCGGGACTTTTTAATCGAAACTTATACCTTCGACATCACACCTCAATCTGAAAAAGAATTGAATACTTTCATGCTCATTTTTAATAGGTTCCTTAAGTTTCTGCAATGTCCTTTTTCCTACTCGTCTATCAATTACAGCAAGAATTTTTATAATCATATCAGCTGACTTTAAAGACACTTCAATTGGTGTATTAAAGTACTCTTCCAATGCATCAAAAAAATCATATTGTGCTAAGATGCCTTCTTTTTTAATTATATTATGAGCCTGCAATCCAACTTCCCAATTTAACTTTCGATTATCAATATCATATTGGATATTTTGTTTCTCTCTAATATCCCATTCTTTAATATGCATTGTTCTTTCAGCAGTAATTGTACACATACTTAATATTTCCTTTTTATCGACTGTAATAACAGCTCTTCCCAACTGGTCATGTGCTTTGCGATAATTAATAATGTGAAAATCAATTCGATCTTTTAATGAGTCACAAGTAAAACTTTTCAAATGTTTTTTTACTTTACTCCATTTCGGACTATACATTTTATACCCCTTTATCTTATAGACTTCTTTTTACAGCAATCATCAATTTAAGTGTAACATTTCAAATACGGTACTCCCTTATGAAATTAATTTTAATTAAGATATCAAAAAAGAGCATCGCTTATTAGCAATGCCCTCCTCTTGAACTAGACTTCTAGTTCCCAGCGTTCTTGTTCATCTTTTTTCATTTTCTCTTCGATTTCTTTTGGCCATGTAGTACGGTATTTGTGGTTATCTGCCGGGATGATCTCAATCATTTTATCAATCATGTCTTGAGGGTCATATTGATCCTTCAAGGACTCCTCTTGCTCTTTCATGTCTTCCTTCTTCGTAAAATGTTGCTCTTCATTAAACCATTTATATTTTTCCTCTGCGCTTCGATCGTTAAAGCCAGTATTATATGGACCAGGATTGATAGTAGCTACCTGAACGCCAAATTCCTTTAACTCCTGCTGCATCGTTTTCGCGATTGCTTCCACTGTATGCTTAGTTGCCGTATACGGTCCTACATATGGAGTAGCAGATAGACCTGCCACGGAGCTAAGGAAAACAATTTTTCCGCTCCCTTTTTTCACAAGCTTACGCGCTGCAATTTGTGCTGTCTCTAAAGTAGCAAATACGTTTACTTCGAATAATGCACGAAAACGATCCATTGGCACCTCTGCAAGTGGTCCACCTTCATTAATAGCAGCATTTGCTACAAATATATCAAAGTCGTAGTCTTCCATTTGAGCCCGATCTCTCGCATTCGTTATATCTAACTTAAATATTTCCATATCTAAACCTAGATCTCTAGCTTCTCTAAGTAAATCTGTTTTTTGGGAAGTCGTTTCGGTGGTTGCAATTAAGCGATGCCCTTTTTTAGCTAGTCCTATAGCAGTCCCTCTTCCAAGGCCACTTCCGGCTCCAGTGATAAAAATTGTTTTACTCAATTGTATTCCTCCTAACAAAATAGTAGTCTATTTCTTTTCTTCCCTTTACAGACTAACTAAAACATATTTCCATATCAGCTTCCGATCTGAACCAATTCCTCCTAACTCCATTTATTCACCATTACTCGGTCATACTGATAACGTCTAATAATAATGCTTAGCTTTTGATGCCATTCATTACAAACTCCCTTAGCCTCTTCGTATTCCTCATATTCCTTGTACTCCTCTTTGTAATCTTCCAAGTAGATAAAGTAGTGAATAGGCTGCGATAAATCATCCGTGACGATTTTAAAGCAAAGACTGAATTCTAGCTCCTCCTCCTCGTCTTCTTCCTCATACTCTTCTTCTACTTCTTCTTTTTCCTCTTTATCCTCTAACTTAATATGGCTACTTAGTATTCCCTCTTTAGGGAATACGGATATCGTTTTTCCGTCTTCTATTAGGGCTGCCTCTAATACTTTATTAAAAGATATATCTTTTATTTCAAAATCACTTCCTAGCTCGTCTCTACTAGCTATATAGAGAATTTCCGTGACTTCATTTATGAGTAAAGCATTGAGATTATTTGGTGACACTAGTTTCTGAGTATGTGGAATTTCGTCTAGAATCTCTTCTGTGATTCTTCTATTCTCTTCATTAATCTCATCATTTCTCCTCTTCCATTCCCAAGTCCCCCAGAAAAACAATGCAACTGAAATAATTAAATATAAACCTATCGATCGCATATGATCCATTGAAAAAGACAGGAAAAAATAAATAGCACTAAGTAGATAAATTACGAAAATTTTCATATGCACTGCCCCTTATTTTTAAACTTCTTATATAGACTTTATTCGATAGATTATCAATTTATACTTCTAATCTCATAGTTAATGCTTCAAAGAGACAAATTTATATACTTTATGTAAAATTAAGGAATGAATATTTTGCAAAGGGGATATTACGATGAAGGAGCTTGTAGTTTATCAAAGTAAAGGAAAACAATTAATGTTCGTGTTTCTTGCAGTTGTTATGGTTGTAAGTAGTTTATTCGTCTTCACGATGGGAATTGGGAGCCAAGATTCAAGGAACATCATTTTTATCGCTATTGGTATATTGGGAATACTATTTTTCGGTTTCTGTCTTTTGTATATAATTAAAGATTTCATTGTTGGAAAGAAAATACTTGTTGTGAATGAAAAGGGGTTTTATGATTATTCCTCGGCAATTGCTAGTAAGGATTTTATCGGATGGGAGCTTGTCCAGGAATTAGGTACATACACGATACAAGGACAAGTATTTATAACTGTCTTTTTATTCGATGGTGATGAGTTTATAAAATCTCTACCCGCCATGAAGAGGACGGCGATCAAGGCTAATATAAAACTAGGTGCTGGTCATATTAACATCAATACACAAGCAGCAAAAGGAATTTCTAGGGAAGAAATCCTACATGAGATGAGCATTTATTTCAATGAATATTTAAGAAAATCTTCCCTAGAAGTTGAGGAAATTAGCATTTAGTAAAGCTTATGTTTTTCATGAATAAAATTAAAAGGCATCCTTTGATTTTCTAGGGATGCCTTTCATTTTGCTAATACAGAAATTCTAATGTTCGCGATTGATAAGATAGTTTAAAAAGTGTTTTAAGAAGGTTATATCTATAGAAACGTTTTGAAGAGCATCCATAGCTAGACAGTAGTTTTCCCACATCTCTATTGTGGCACCCTCATGCCCCATAATAGAAACGAATGTTGTGCTATTATTTTCTGCATCTCTTCCTAGCCCTTTTCCGAGTAGCTCTGCATCACCTTCTACATCGAGCAAGTCATCCTTAATCTGAAAGGCGATGCCAGCATAACGAGCAAATTTCTTTAGAGCAGCAATCTCCTCTTCGTTTGCTTTGGCTAAAATTGCAGGCATTAACAAGGCCGCTTCAAATCCTATTCCTGTCTTATAAAAGCATAAGGTATTTAACTGTTCTCTCGTAAGTGTTCTATTTTTAGAGGCCAGGTCCATGGCCTGACCTTTACACATTTCAGCTATGGTATGAGAAGAATATTGGATCATCTCTAGCACAGTATTCGCATCAAATTGTTTTAAGCTAGTTTGCTCCTCAATAGCTTTTTGAGTGAGGAAAAGACCTGTCAGCTCCGCAACAGCTACATTATAAACTTCATGAAGAGTAGAACGTCCGCGTCTTATTGGAGCATTATCCTGAGCTGGTAAATCGTCAAATATAAGAGAGGCAGTATGAAGATATTCCAATGATTTTAGTAGTGGAGCAATAGATGCTTCATCTAACTTGTAAATCTTCACTCCCATAAACCATGCTACGATCGGTCTTAGCCTTTTACCATCTCCTTCTAAGCTGTAATTGGACGCTTCAGTTATACTATCTTCGAAATCTGTATTATTAGAAGAAGAAATGGACAATGTCTCATTAATTTCACCACGAACTACTTTTATCGTATTAGAGAAATCCTCTCTTTCTTTACTTTCACTCTTTAATACTGTAATCATATGATCTCTTAGTAATTTATCAAAGAAGTCCACATCATCTGCTTTTCGAACCATCTTTTGTAGAAGCTTATTAAAACCTGGTGTCCCGAAACTAAAGAGATCCATAATTTCTTTGTATTTACTTTTGCCTACCCGCTTCTTTAACCGTTTAAGTCCATTAATAGCTCGATCTAATATTACTTCTCGTGTTTGTTCGTCGGAATGATAGACATTATGAATTAAATTACTAATAACAGCCCAATACAATTCAAAAGGGTTGATCAGGTCTGAACGTTCTTTATGATACTTTAAATAATACGTATAAGGAGTCACTGCTCCGTCCTTCATATCTTGGAACATATCAGCGAAATCATCTGAAAGCTGATTATAAATACCATAAAAAAATGTACGGTTATCCATCTCTTGATTGTCTGAAGTACTAAGGACTGAACGAACAATT
>NZ_JBAEAP010000448.1:0-4659 GCF_056205495.1 Psychrobacillus sp.
TTCAACATATACTTCTGGGTAATAACAGCCCGTCATAATGAAGTCCAATTGTTCTGCAAGCCCAGAGACATTATGGGTTTTGGATGTCCATTCAAGGTCTGGATGATATGTTTCACTCCCCCAATTGACTCCTTCGCTATAATATAGTGGGTACCAGGAGCCAACGTAATCCGAAAATATAAGATTCGGATTTACTGACTTTACCACTTCCCTTGCCTTGCTTACGAAATTTTTGATGTTTAATGCTCTCCACTCTGTCCATTTTGGGAATAGCGTTCCTCGATTAATTTCTTTTGTTACCTTGTCGATAGTAAAAATATCCTCTGGCCAATTGATAACTTTTTTACCTATATAGGATTCGAAGCCAATTCTGCTTAGATCACTAAAGTCTCCATAAATGTTAGGATAACGACAGCGATCTACGACTATCCCATCTAAATTATAGGTACATATCTCTTTTATAATATTAAGTTCGTATTCCACTACTTCGGGATGAATTGGATTCACAAAAATGGTTGCAGCATCCGAGTATTCAGCTGCATTTGATTCGTTGGAAACAGCGTCGTTATAAAACGTAACTCGCCACTCTGGCTTGTCATATGCCATTCCATCGCGGGAAGAAGTTATACCTTCCGAAAATACGTCCACATTCGCTAAAACTTTAATGTGCTTGATGTCTTTCATCTTACTTAAAAACTCTTTTAAAAAGTTGCGATTTTTCCAGCTACTAAATGAGCCATCTGACCAGCTGCTAATATGATGAGCATAGTTGCTTGGATAAGTAGTTTGACCAAAAGGAACCTTGGCATCAATAATCATATGTGTAATTCCAGACTCTACTGCTTGTTTAATCAATTTTACTTGTTCCTCTTCGTTAGCTAGACGTTCCCCATTTGCTAAAAAATCGACCCACAAAATATTCGCGTTTTCATTAAAAACATCATTCATATAATTTCCTCCTTTTAATTTTTATCCATCCATACTTGATAAGCTGCTCCAATAAGGCCTGCATCTTGACCCAATTTGGAGATCTTTAAATCTACATCCTTTACTAATGAAGACATCCCTATTGTCTCCAAACTCTTTTTTACTTCTGAAATCAGCCAACTGTTCGCCTCAGCTAGCCCACCTCCAAAGATGATCATGGATGGATTGAAAGTATGTATAATATTCACTACTCCAAAAGTTAATGCTTTTATGGTTTGATCGATTATCTCTATTGCTTCAATTGAGCCCTGTTCTCTCCAGACGAATACCTCTTTGCTTGTAAGTAAATGAGGATTCTCTTTATAATAAGTAAATTCTGCACGATTAGAGAGACCTAGCTTTTCCTTCATTCTATTGGCGATGCCTGTGCCCGAGGCATACGTCTCTATACATCCTTTAGAACCGCAGTTACAATCTGGTCCATTGAAGTTCACAGAAATATGACCCAGTTCTGCTGCTCCTCCCCATCTACCGCGAATGACATTCCCGCCAGATATAATCCCCCCACCGATCCCGGTTCCTAGGGTTAGGCATACTACGTCATCTACACCTTTACCGCTTCCGAGCTGATGTTCCGCTATAGCAAATGTATTTGCATCATTATCAAGATATATTGGAAGGTTAGTTATAAGAGATAGAGATTTTCTAATATCAATATTGTTCCAGTCCTTGATATTTACCGTACCTGAGAGTATTTTCCCCCTTTTATAATCTATTTGACCGGCAGAACCTATTCCCACACTTACTAGTTCCATACCTTTTTCAGTTGCAATCCTTATATAATCACCCACTGTTTCTGTTAAAAGTTCTAATATTTCCTTATTTGTGGAACTAGGCGTTGGGTAAATTCTTTTAGACAGTACATTGCCTTCACGTCCTACGATTCCTGTGGCAATCTTAGTACCCCCGATATCTATTCCGATACTATATTCCATTCCAATCTCTCCCAACACTTTTATGTAATGAAAGATAATGCGTCTTAACTCTAATAAAATAATGATAGAAATTAACCATTATTCAAAAAGTATTGAAGAGCCGTCGGTAAGTCTCTTCGCCAGAAATCCCATAAATGGTTCTCCTCTTGCACTTTGTATTCAATATCTGTATTTTTTCCCTTAAAGATTTGGTACATTTTCTGATTACGGGAATAGATATATAGCTTTTCATTAGAAATAGGGGAGATAAACTCATCCTCATAAATGCCGACCGTTTGATAAACATGCCAGGGTAATGTACTGAAACCTTCTAAATCACTTAATTCCCTAGGAGATATTGCTGACGACTGTAGCAATAGATGCGACCAATTCTCTGGCTTTTGCATAGCAATATTTAAGCTAATATTCGCACCCAAAGAATCTCCTAGAAGTCCTCTTTTGCCTACCTGCAGATTTAATTTCTCTTCTACGAACGGTACAAGTTCCTCATTGAAAAAGGAGATATAATTATTAAAATTGGCTCCTCTTCTATCATAGGAATGCCATCTTTCAATCGAATCCCCAGGTGATACCAGTACACAAATTAGATTTTCACCTTGTTCTTTATACTTTCTTATCAAGCTATTGTAGACCTTCTCAATTTCACCTAACTCCAAATAATCTCCGCCATCTTGTACATAGAGAAGGTTTACTTTTCCATTCGCTTCATTTACAGAACCTAATAGATGGTATTCGTAGTCTCTATTACAATAATTGCTCCTCAATACTTCTTTATCCATGTGCATATGTATACCTCCATCATAAGTCTGGGGTGTCGCTAAAGTTTCCCTAACACCCCAAACAATGAAAAACATTTGTTATTTAGGTAAAATTAATCCAATCATGCGTATAAGCTCTGTAGCATCTTCTTCACTGATATGCTTGCCTGCATGCTGCTCAATCATTTTCATCGTTGCTTCAAGCTTTTTATCTCCATTTTCTTGATGCTTAGCTGCTAGTTCTTCTTCTCCTTTATCCTTATATTCAGCCGCTTTTTTATAGTCTCTCATAGCATTATCGATTTGTGTAAGAATCGCATTTTTAATCCCATTTGGATTTATATCCGTTCCTTCTACCGCTTCCTTCAATTCTTCAATCGTTAGTTTTCCTGCATTAACTTCCACTACTTTAAAGTGAGTTTTATATCCATCTACATGAACAACTACTTCAATTTTGTTTGCTCCTGGCTGTAGCTCGACATTGCTAGTGAAACTACCATCACCTTTTAATGGAGTCTCTGCCCCATTTATCTCTACTTTTGCTACACCTGGACCAACTACTTGAACATTTCCTTTGAATTCAAGATTATGGTTGTTAAACGTTTTGCCCTCATAATTTAAAAATCCACTTAATAATGCTGCTCTTACTTCGTCACCAATATCATATGCGAATGCTACTGTTTGTCTTTTTTCACGAGAACCAGATGGATCTTGTGCAGAAACAACAAAGCCGCCTTCTGGAATCAGGCTATTATTATCCTCTTGGGAGCCCCAACTCCATTCCATCGCCTGTCGTTTATTAACCATTTTGACAACCTGCCCTGATCCATCGACTACCGCTTCAACCCCCCATTTATTTGTTGCAGTTGATGGTCCAAAAGATTCTGAGTAAACATTGATATTTCCATCATTTCGGTTAATGTTGAGGAAATCGCCTTCTATAAAATTAGAGTTTTCTTTTGGATTACTTATTCCCAACTGGTAATCTTTAATATATTCCTCGTTATTAATGGAGGCTTTAATAACAGGAAAGTTTGCTTGTGAATAGTCGAAAAGCATAAGACCATCCGTATTTGTCAATCCAGCTTGGAATACCTCTCTTTGAACTGATGGTTCTTGAACATTCTCCAGTGCCATTCCCGCATATAATGGAAGCTTCCCATCGGTCAGAATATTTCCTAGTGTAATGTACTTTTTCACTTCATTTGCCGTCGTTTGATATGTCCCGATCATTAGGAAATCCAAGTCATCCGTATACCCTGTATTTGCATATTCCTCTGTATACAAGCTTTCTTGTGGATAGTTGAGTCTTTCATCATATTGGAACGTTGGGCTTGCCCAGTTCACTCCATTTAAATAATAAGATTCGTACCAGGAACCAACATAAGCAGATAATAATACATCCCTATTTTCAGCTACATTATATGAATCTACCAATTCCCTTACTTCACTTGTAAAGCTTTTAATCACACTAGATCTATACGTAAACCACTCATCAATTAGTGGTCCATCGATACGATTGCTACCGTTATAAGTGAATATATCTGCCGGCCAATTCGTTAGTTCTTTCCCCTTTTTACTCAAATACGCTTCAAACTGTACTCTGGATTCCTCACTAAAATCCGCAAAGTAATTATCATATCTGCCACGATCTAAGAGAACTCCATCCACATCATAGTTTTTAATAATTTCTTCAAATGTATCCAATTGATATTTACGAGCTTCTAAGTTTGCTGGATTGACAAATGCAACCAGTGCACCGCCTTTTCCATATTTACTATCTCGTAATCGTAAAATTTCTCCGCCGTCCTCATAGCGGTAGACTTCCTCTTCCCAATCCAAATGATTATTCAGCACCGCATACTCATTATGAGCTATAGACCCTTCTGCAAATACGTTTATCGCTGCATGTACTTCCAAACCAAGCGTACGGGCATGAGTAATAAATTCCTTCAATAAATCTAGATCAGGATTTGAAC
>NZ_JBAEAP010000449.1:0-1673 GCF_056205495.1 Psychrobacillus sp.
CTAAATCTACTGCAATACCTATGGCTAAGGAAGATATACCAAACAGCCCAGTACCTACTGTACCTAAAGATGTATAAACGGTTAATAACTTTTCTTTAGGGACGCTTCGCTGAATAATTGTTTGTTGCGGTATATTTTTCAATTGGCTAGTTAGTCCAATACCTACAGATAATATAATCGCTAGTAATGGAAAACTTATAGAACCGAATAGGATGGTAAGAATACCGCTAATGAATGCGCCATAGCCGATAAAATATTGCTTATAGGTATCTGTCACAGTGGAATATTTCATACAAATAATGCTTCCTACTAATAATCCTATAAAAAATGCTCCATTAATAAAGCCCCACCATTGTTCTCCTTCATGGAGGGCAGTCTCCACATAAATATATAGAATGGCTGCTATCCAAACAGCCCCTGCTATCGTCTCTAGAATATCCATTAGCATAATTTTTTTAAGAACCGGAGTTTTCTTTATACTAATCCAGCCTTCGGAGAACTGGTTCCAGAGGGTATCTTTCTCTTTTTCCTCATGACTTACATCTTCTAAAAGCAACGTAAGTATAGTGGAAACTAAAAAGAAGCCACATACTATAAGTATTAACCAATTGGGGCTTAGCAATAAAAGTAACAATCCGCCGAACAACCAAGCACCAATTTGCAATAACTGAGTGACAGTTTCTACGATACTATTAGCCTTTATAAGCTGAGCATCTTCCACATAATGAGGTAGGAAAGCTCGCATGATCGGATTGGCACAGCCATCTAACAAAGCAATTCCACCTATTACAAAGAAAATGTACCAATAATTAGTTGAATGTATAAAAAACAATAGAAAAACTACTAACAATGCTAATAGCAAAGTTTTTCCTGCCTGTGACCATACTAGTAAGAACTTTAGCCTATATTTCCCAAGAAATAAAGGAGTCACTAAACTAGAAATAAACATTGCAGTAGTTATCGTAAATGGCACTATGGAAGAAATGGCGGCTGAACCCGTTAAGTCATATAAAACACTAATAACACCTACTAGATAAAAAACATCTCCAAGGTTTGCAATCGATTGACTAGTTAGTAATACTATAAAATTTTTATTTTGTTTCATAATTATCCCCCATATTAATTTCGTTCATTTAATACGGAGTTAAATCAAATTGGACTATACATTATTTTTTTCCTCTCTTCTAAATACCTTAAGGAGTAGCTCTGGGGGATACAAAGCTTCTCCTATGTTAGGCATTTACTTTAATCAATCAAGTTTATTTTGGATATTCGAATACTTTTTAATAGCAGTGTGAACATATCACGCTATACATTTCCTTGTATCAATCTACCATTTGTTTTTTATAAACAATAGCAGTAATGATATAAATTACTACTGACCATAGAGCGATTATACCTAAATGGCTCCAAACTTCTCCAAGCCCAGCTCCAGCATCTATCCTAGTTGCTAATTCTAATAGCTGAAGGTTTGGTATATATTCAATTACACTTAAAATAGGATATTTATCACTAAAGCTTTCGATTGCTGTTCCCATAGAAAACAATAAAATAACTGGCAACACGATCACAGAAGACAACATTACTGATTTTGCTATTAACCCTAGTAAAGTACCTAAGCCTATAAAAAATATCGCACATAAGGATAATCCTAATAATAATACAGGTACGTT
>NZ_JBAEAP010000450.1:0-1598 GCF_056205495.1 Psychrobacillus sp.
CATCCTTCTTTTATCGTTTCATACGACAAGATTCCTACTAATATAACTGCTCCCAAGCAAACGAGGTTTACTAACCGCCCAAAACCATTTGGGAATTTTGGTGTTGGCGCTTTTTTAGAAAGAGCAGAGCCTATAAAGACGAAGAATTGATTGGCTGCATCTCCGATTGAGTGCATCATCTCTGCGAACATTGCTACGTTCCCTGTTAAGAAAAATGCTCCTCCTTTTAAAGCTGCGATAATTGTATTAACAACTGCTGCGATTAAAGAAGGTTTATTACCACCCTTTAGTAAAGTGAAAAATTGTCCCATAGATAGTTGCTCCTTTTTAGATTGATTCTAATTCTAATGTTTCCACAAATTCCAATTCTGCAATAGAATGATAAAACTCTACCGTGTTTTTCTTAGTTAGAATAGATAATCTGATATGAATTTCATGTTTTATCTCATCATTCTCTAATTTAATATCTTTTATCCGAATACTATCGATATAAAAGCCACAGTCTTTTAAGTAATAGTACATTTTAGATATGCTTTCTTGTTTTAATACAATAACCTTTAATGATAATTCTCTGGATCGTAAGCGCTTCGGACCGACTTTAGATAGAAGGGGAGGGATTACTTCTATACCTATTAGTACGATAACAACGGTAAGGGCAGCTTCCAGATAAAAACCCGCACCTACCGCTATACCTATTCCGCCGGCTCCCCAAATCATTGCTGCCGTAGTAAGTCCACTTATACTGTCGTTGCCCTTGCGTAGAATGACACCTGCTCCGAGAAAGCCGATACCGCTTACTATTTGTGCGGCCAATCGTAAAGGATCCATAGTTATATTTACTCCATCATGACCATGATGTGCTTTGTAAGCTGACTCTATTGATATGTATGTTAGTAAACAACTAAAGGTTGCAATGACGATACTTGTTTTAAGGCCAATTGGTTTCTTTTTTAATTCTCTTTCAATCCCTATAACTAAACTTAGGGTTGCCGCCAAACCTAATTTTATTAATATTTCACCATATCCGTTTAGATAGGGAATCCAATCCACCGTGGTGCCTCCTTTCATATAGATAGTTAAGAATATGTGGAAATTTTAATCTTATACTTACATACCCAGTTTTCTAATTAATATCACCAGAAGAAATAATTTAGTTTTGTAAGGAAAAGACTTATAAAAATGTGGGATGGAGTATTTATATAGGCTGGAACCCGTAAAAGCTAGGTGATAACCCTAGATAAACTGGCGTTTTATGTGCAAACAAAGGGGTCGGATCAAATTTTTAAAGAAAAACCTATAAAATTTAATAAAAGGTATTGCTTTTTGTTTTTAATCGTTGTATATTAATACATGTCCTTCAGAACAAGTGAGTAACGACTTAAAAAGATTTAAAAAAAGTTGTTGACAACTTATCTGAAAGAAGATATACTAATAAAGTCGTCAAAAACAAAATGACGCAATGAACATTGAAAACTGAACATGCAAAACGTTAAGACATACAGCATCAACAAGCTTCGGCTTGATTGACGCAAAACAATTTTTGACATCATTTAATGATGATGCCAGCAAAACAAAATGAGCTTTTTAAGTTCTCTATT
>NZ_JBAEAP010000451.1:0-2168 GCF_056205495.1 Psychrobacillus sp.
CTCCCATGAATAATTAACACAGGGGCATGGATTTCTCCGATTTGGTTCAATACATTTCTTCCCTCATATTCTTCCTCACGGTTGGATGGAGTCCCACCTATTACGCGTTTCATCATTCTTCGCATATCCAGTCTTTCCTCATATGTGAGATAAATATCAGATACTCCTGCCCAGGAAACAAGCGAGCTGATGTCTTCTCTTATAACAGCTGTCCATAAGGCCATCATGCCACCCCTAGAAAAGGCAAATAGATGGATTTTGGCGGGGTTGCAAAATTGTTTTAATACATCCACAGCATAAACGGCATCCCATCGATCCTCGCCACCAAATTCGTCTCGTCCTTCTCCGCCTCGATTTCCACGATAATAAGGAGCAAAGACAACAAGTCCTTGAGAAGCAAATTGAGCAATTCGTGCAGGGCGAACCATACCAACCCCTTGGATACCTCCTCTGCAATACAGCATTCCATCATAATTTCCCTCTTTAATCGGGTATGCTAGCATTCCTTTTATCCGTAAGCCACAAGACCAGTATGTAATTTCTTTTAAATGCACGTTCGGATTTGGAGACGGATACACACGAATTCTGTCAATCGTTCCATCTTTCTTCATAATTCATCACCTCTTTAAGAATGACTTCCATTCCCTTGTCCTTCATATGAAAGCTTAAATTCGGACAAGCTTCTAGCTCTTTTGACGTGAGCCAGACTGCTCCATCTGTTTCATAATTCACTGCCTCTGTATGTATATCCTTCACCTCTGCTATAAATACCGCCTTACAAAATGGTTTCACATCATGAACTACATATTCGGCAAACCATTCTAAACGGTATACTGCTACATTTGTTTCTTCTAAAGTTTCTCGGATAGCAGCTTCCTCTATAGTTTCATATACCTCTTTTTTACCACCAGGAAACTCTATTCCTCTTTTAGGATGGTTAGTTAGCAACCATTTATGACCTTTCTGTGCTAAAACGAGCACATGCTGAGGCTCTATTGAAAAGCTATCTTTTTCAAAACTAAGATCCACCCGATATCCATTCAAATCAACAAAAGAAATCATGTATATATATCCCCTTTTTATTTCAAGCATTGCTTCATAATTTTTTATTTGTTGTCTTTTCTTAAATGTTCGTATCTACCATACTTGATTCGCAATTTAAGTAAAGTTTATCATAGGCAATAAAAAAAGGTTTAGCATAAAACTAAACCAGAGTCTAAATAATGATAAACAAGTAAACAAGCATTATCCCTAAATCCGCTATACTATGACTTATAATCGATGGAACAATGGTATGGAACTTCGATCGAAAAATCCCCCACATAATTCCTGCAAGAAATACCATAATCGTAGCGAAAACAGGTACATGAAAGATCGGCATGACCACTACGAAATGATATAAGGCATAAAAGAATGCCGTTATAATAATTGTAAGCTTCGAGCCTAGTCTATGTTGTAATCGGTCAAACATAAACCGTCTCCAATAAAATTCTTCCAATATGGGGTTAATGAAGATAAGGAAAAGTATAAGGAAAATCACCTTTGCTCCTGTAAAATCCCATTGGACAAGTGCTACTTCTAAGCCTTCTCGATCTATAACTACCGATTGAAGTAAATAGGCAAAACCATAAATAGCTACTAAGCAAATTATTCCGCTAATAATTCCTACTGTCATTGAATATTTTGGCTGAGGTACTAATAAACGAGTACGCTTTTTCCTTCTATAGCTAACCAGAATGGGAACAAGAAGTAACCAGCCATAGAAAAGCAAAAAAGTGATGGGCACATTCTTTATAAGAAGAAGACCTAAAATGATCATAAAAGTAGGTCCAATTAGTAAAATAAGCTGTTTAACCATATAACCTCCTAATTTTTTGAAATTTATTAAGCTTTGTTAAAGCTATTGGGTGATTTTAACTAACCATTTTTCTTATAGTGACTGTAAACATAAACAATTGAACTTTCAAATGGCTATTAAGAACATAAATAGATGATGAAATTGGGGTTGGTGACAGTTTTTTAGCTTTGTTTATGCGAGTAAATTTATTAGCGCTTTCTCGATGCTAAAAGCTGTTTCCATTTATTGATTGGAGTGAGACAGATAAGACATCACAACCACGCGCGTAAGCGATGGGTGATGGCTTATCGCTCACCCCGAGGAAAGCATC
>NZ_JBAEAP010000452.1:0-5565 GCF_056205495.1 Psychrobacillus sp.
CTATCGTGATGCTTACTGGAGTAGCGAATATAATGATATCCGCACGCTTCGCAGCTTCCTCCATATTAGAAGCAATCTCATCTATAACCCCTAGCTTTTTCGCGGTTTCAAGAGATTTGGCATTAGAATCATAGCCTACAATTGTTAAATCGTCTCTTCTCTTTAACCCAAGTGCAAGAGAACCTCCAATAAGACCAAGCCCTATTATCAGGATGTTCTTATTCATTTAAACTACTCCTAACTCAGTCAACACTTCATCGAGTTTTTGAAGTAGTCCCTCATTTTGTTCCTTCGTCCCAATTGTAATACGCAGGTATCCTGGTTTACCTAAAGCATTACCACTGCGAACAATATATCCACGTTGCATAAGCCCTTGAAAAACTTCGTCGCTATCTGCTTTAACTTCCATCATGATGAAGTTTGTTTGAGATGGATAAAAATGAAGTTTACGCTCATTACAATATGCTTCAAACTGAGACTTTCCAGCGGTGTTTTTCTTCTTACAATCTGCAATAAATTGCTGGTCGCTCAATCCTAGAATGGCTGCTTCCTGTGATATAACTGTATTATTGAATGGTTCTCTTGTCGGCTCTAACTGACTAATTACTTCCTCGGATCCAACAGCATAACCCACGCGGAAGCTAGCTAGCCCATACGCTTTAGAGAAAGTACGCATTACCAAGACATTCGGATGATTTTCTATTAACGAAATAGAATCTTCATAGTTGGGGTCCGTAATATATTCGGTGTATGCCTCATCTAAGACGATTAACACGTCTCTTGGGGCTTGCTCCACAAATGCCTTAATTTTATGACTTGGAGTTAATGTCCCTGTAGGATTATTCGGATTACAAATCCATACAATAGCTGTATTTTCATCGATAGCTGCTAGCATCTGCTCTAAATCATGTTCTCCATCCACAGTCAATGGAACAGTTCGAGCTTCAGCGCCTTCAACTATAGCATTGTGTTTGTATTGACCAAAAGTTAAATCTGCCATAATAGTATTTAAACCAGGCTCAAGCATAGCTCTAGAAACAATTAAAATATTCTCATCAGAGCCATTACCAAATAACAATTGCTTCTCCGAAACCTTTAAATGATTAGCAACTGCTGTACGCAGTCTAGAAGCATATCCATCTGGGTATAAAGCAAAATCTATAGAAGCATTTGCCAGAAATTCCTTTACTTTTGGTGAAGCACCATATGGATTTTCATTAGAGGCAAGCTTTGTAACCGTCTCTAGATTATATGCCTTCTTCACTTCATCCATCGTTTTTCCAGGTTGGTATGCTTGCAATCCAGCAATTTGTTTTTTAAATTTCATTCTATTTACCCCAATTCTATTATGATCTTTTTAATAAATCTGGTCTCAATTGAACTGCCTTGTTTAAATATATGTGCTGTATTTCCTTTTGTGATTTAACGGTGTTAACATGAATCATTAGCCGTATGCATTTCTTAAGTGCACCAGGAACATTCATTTCATGCGTACACATAACAGGGACGTATGCCCACCCATCTATTTCTCGAACTGCCCTTGCAGGAAATGCAGATGTAATATCCGAAGTAGTACTTATAATGACAGAAGCGATCGACTCTGGGTCAATATCGTTTGCCTTCGCCATTTCTAAAGCTAGACGGGACGTTTCCTGAAGAACCTCTTCATTAGAATCTTCATTGACTGTTGTTGCTCCTCGAATGCCTCTTATCAATTATTTCCCCTCCCTAATCCATTGTCGTAATTCTTCATCACACAGTCTTACTGCATCTACCGGTACTACCTGTATAAATGGCTTGCCTATGGTTTCAAGCAATGCAAAATGCAATTGCTTATTTATAGTTTTTTTATCTTTTTGCATGTAGGCTGCCAATTGCTCGAACGGACAATCTAAAATCTGCTCAAAATTATATTCCAACCTATTAGCTAATGAATAAAATCGTTTAGCAAAGCCTTTAGGGAGTTGCCCATACTTCTCACTAAGCAATAGAGCTGGAATCATGCCAATCATGACAGCTTCTCCATGAGAGATTCTTCCATACCCAATTGCAGCTTCAACTGCGTGACCATATGTATGTCCAAAATTTAAATATTTGCGAAAGTTGCTTTCTTTTTCATCCATTTCCACGATTTTTGCTTTCACACGGATGCCTTTATTTATCCACTGTAATAATTGGTCTTTTTCCAAATTATTTAATGAAGTAATTTGAAAAAATTCTTCGACCCACTTACTGTCGCTAATGAGGGAATGCTTGATCACTTCAGCCATTCCCGATTTAACTTCTGAAAGAGGTAGAGATTTCAAAAAATGAACATCATAAATAACTTCCTGTGGCTGATAGAAAGCCCCTATCATGTTCTTTCCTAGAGGGTGATTAATAGCGGTTTTACCACCAACCGAGCTATCATGAGCTAAAATAGTAGTTGGTATTTGATAAAAGTCTATTCCCCTCATAAACGTAGCCGCAACAAATCCGGTCAAATCGCCTACAGCCCCTCCCCCTAAGGCAAATATAGCTGAATTTCGGGATGCACCGTTCTGTAAAAGAAAGGATTGTACATTAAAATAGGATTCAAATGTTTTACATGACTCACCAGATGGAACAAGGAACAGGTTAAATGGCGTAGTAAAGTTTTTTCTTACATAACTTTCATGCAGATTCCATACATTTTCATCACTAATCATGATTAACTGATCATAATTTTCGATTGTCTTTTTGTTTCTTTTAGAGAAATCCTCCAAAATGTTCTCACCTAAATGAACCTCATAATTAGATGCATTCGTTTTTACTGGGATAATCATGGCTTAAAACCCCTTTGTATACGCTCTATGTTTCTGAATATCTGATTTCAGTACTTCCATTTGATCTGCTTTAAACGTATCTAATATTGCAGAAGCTATCTCCCATGCAATAACATTTTCTGCCACAACAGATGCTGCGGGTACTGCACAGCTATCGGAACGTTCAATACTAGCTTTAAAAGGTTCTTTGGTATCAATATCTACACTTTGTAAAGGTTTATATAAGGTTGGGATAGGCTTCATAACCCCTCTAATTACAATCGGCATACCAGTAGACATACCACCTTCGATACCACCGAGCCTATTCGTATCTCGAATGTAACCATCTTCTTCATTCCAAGAAATTTGGTCATGCACTTGGCTGCCAAATAAGTTAGCCATTTCAAATCCTAAGCCAACCTCAACACCCTTAAATGCATTGATGCTAAGCATTGCCATTGCAAGCTTTCCGTCTAGCTTACGGTCATAGTGAACGTAGCTTCCCACACCGGCAGGCATTCCCGTAATGATTACCTCTACTACTCCGCCTATCGTGTCACCAGCTTTTTTAGCTTGGTCAATAGCTTCTACCATTTTCAATGAAGCTTCAGAATCTAAACAGTAGACAGGGTCGTTCTCCACTTTTTCACGTATATCATCTATTGTCATACCTTCAGCTAAATTTAGGTTAGCTTCAATCCCACCTATTTTCGTTACATGAGCAACGATAGAAATGCCTAGTTCGTTTAATAGTTGCTTCGCAACAGCTCCCACAGCCACTCGGACTGTAGTTTCCCTTGCAGAGGAACGCTCCAATACATTTCGTAGGTCACGATGTCCATATTTCATACCTCCAACGAGATCGGCATGCCCTGGACGAGGTCTTGTTATCTTTCTTTTTATTTCATCTGGATTCATGTCCTCATCTAGTGGCTCTATTCCCATAATATGAGTCCAATGTTTCCAATCATCATTATTTACTACTAGACAAACTGGAGATCCTAATGATTTACCATGTCGCACTCCCGCTGTAATTGCTACTGTGTCTTTTTCTATTTGCATGCGTCTTCCTCGACCATGTCCACCTTGACGTCTTTTTAGTTCTTTATTTATCTTTTCACTTGTGATATCTAATTGTGCTGGTAACCCTTCAATGATTGCAGTAAGCTGTGGACCATGTGATTCACCTGCTGTTAAATAACGCATAACGCTTTCCCCCTTCAACTCGCTAAAGTATTTGTTTTCAACTATATCATATTTACTTAGAGTATAGAAGAAAAACTGTCCGTTTTTTAGCGGACAGTTCCTCATTAAAAATCGACAAATTAAAATCACTTACCAATCAAATTCGTTCTACATTTTCCGGTAGAAAAACGTATCCTCTGTTACAAAATCGTACTTGGTAGGATTAAAAATTTGTTCTGTGCTTCCAACAAAAAGGATTCCGCCAGGACGTAGCGACTTGCTAAAGTTTCGATAAATCTGATCCTTAGCTTCTTCTGTAAAATAAATCATTACGTTACGGCAAATGATTAAATCGAGATTTCTCTCGTATGTATCCAATAAAAGATTATGCTTTTTAAAAGAAACAGTTCTTTTAATGGTGTCGTCAATTTTATAAAAAGGCGCTTGCTTCTCAAAATATTTATTTTTCATATCTAAGGGAACCTCTGCCAACGATCGTTCCGGATAGATCCCTACCTTCGCTCTTTGAATAGCATTTTCGTCAATATCCGTTGCTAGAATAGAAATTTGGCTAATCGGTAGATGATTAGACAATACCATTGCTGTAGTATATGGTTCTTCACCTGTAGAACATGCTGCACTCCATATTTTAAGCCTCTTGTTATCAGCTAGTAGCTTTGGAAAAATTTTTTGTTGTAATACTTCCCACCTCTTGCTATTTCGATAAAACTCAGACACATTGATTGTCATTCGGTCGAGGAATTCATTTAGAAGATCTCGGTCCGTGTCAATTGCCTCGAAGAAAGAAACAAAATTTTTATATCCCTTCTTTTCATATAAAGATGTCAGGCGTCGTTTCATTTGAGCTTCTTTATACAGAGCTAAATCGATGCCAGTTTTCTTTTTAATAGACTCTACAAACTTTATGTAATCTTGCAAATAATATCGTTCCCTTCCACCAGCCTATCTATAAAGTATATCGCAATATAGTCTTTTCGAATACAGTAAAAAAACAGAGAAATGTGAACATTTACGCATATACTTTATATATGTTTTACAAATAATCCAAAGCAAAGCGTGAAACACGTAAGAAATAACCGTATCTCTGGTAAATCAAGTCTTTCATAAGAGGAGTGAATTTTCTTGAGGTGTTTTTTGTTGTGAAATGCTAAACTTAAAATAATGAATCAGCTTTTTGAAATAAAGGATAAAATTGAGAAATTCGATAAAATTTAGGAGGGTATAATGAAAAGCCTTTTAAAGTCTACGCTACTTTTTGTAATATTGATTGTTATTAGCTTGATATGGGTAATTTATTGGGGTGGTATCTATTTAGAGAGGAACATAGATATTGAAAAGTATGGTTGGACACCTTATGTCTCTATTCTTATTCTACTTCTGGTGTTTACTAGAGGTAAGTTACTATTTAATAGCAGGAATAGAGGAAAAGATGGAGAAAAACTACCGAAATTGATTTATATCATACTGATTTTAACTGCCATTATTCTGTTACTCTTCCCTCCTGTACTAAGCTTCCTTAACAAATAAGAGGTCTTTACTTTAATGAAGTATTTAATTATTTGAATTAAAGCTGTCC
>NZ_JBAEAP010000453.1:0-16390 GCF_056205495.1 Psychrobacillus sp.
GAAGCTTCTTTAATAACGGGAGACCTTAAGCCTTATTCGATGGTGCAGTCTTTAGATGAAAGTTACATAGGAGCAGTATTTGCGGGATATCATTCTAGAGCAGGACAACCTGGCGTTATGAGCCATTCCATGATTTTTGGAGTTCGTAATATGTACATCAATGATGTAGAAATAGGCGAGCTTGGACTTAATGCTTACGTGGCTGGCTATTACGGGGTTCCTGTCATTATGGTTGCTGGAGATGACGGAGCTTGTCGCGAGGCAGAAGCTCTTATACCCGGCATTGTAACAGCTGCGGTAAAGCAATCTATATCTAGGTCTGCTGTAAAAACATTACATCCTCAAAAATCACAAGCCCTTCTAAAAGAGAAAGTAGCAGAGGCTATTAAAAAAAGAGATCATATTCCACCACTTACACCTCCCGAGCACCCAATATTAAAAATTGAATTTACAAATTACGGACAAGCTGAGTGGGCAGCACTTATGCCTGGCTGTGAAATAATAGAAGGAACAACTATCGTAAAATTTGAAGCGAAAAATATTCTTGAAGCGTATCGTGCGATGCTTGTCATGGTAGAGCTAGCAATGCAAACCAAATTCTGTTAGGAGGAAGCCTGCCGTGACGAAGTATATTATTAAGCGTTTTATGATGATGATAGCAACAATCCTCATCATCGCGACTCTCACATTTGCATTAATGCACACCATACCGGGTTCTCCTTTTGATGGAGAAAGAACATCAAATCCTACTATTCAAGCAAACTTAGAAAAATTTTATAAGCTAGATCAGCCTATGTACGTGCAATATTTAAACTATTTGAAGTCAATTGTTACATTCGATTTTGGTCCGTCTATTAAAAAACCAAATGAATCAGTCAATGAACTATTAGCGAGGGGATTTCCAATTTCCTTTGAGTTGGGAATGGCTACTATCTTAGTTGCTTTATTGTCCGGGGTTCTTTTAGGTACATTGGCCGCCCTCCGGCATAACGGTATTATTGATTATTTGGCTATGACTTTCGCGGTAATTGGTATATCAGTTCCTAACTTTGTTTTAGCCACTTTACTGATTCAGCAAGTAGCGGTAACGTGGGAGTTATTACCGCCAGCCACTTGGAGTAGTCCATTGCATATGATTCTTCCAACTCTAGCATTGGCTACGGGACCTACAGCAATAATCGCTCGTTTAACTAGATCCAGCATGCTAGAAGTATTGACACAGGATTATATCAAAATGGCAAGAGCTAAAGGACTTTCTCCAGCTAGAATAGTTTTTCGTCATGCCTTAAGAAATGCCTTAATGCCAGTAGTAACCATCATGGGTACGATGCTTGCAGGTATTCTAACAGGTACCTTTGTAATAGAACGCATTTTTGCGATTCCAGGAATGGGGAAATATTTTGTAGAAAGCATTAATAATCGGGATTATCCCGTTATCATGGGTACGACAGTCTTTTATAGTGCATTCCTAGTGTTTATGCTGTTCTTAGTAGACATTGTCTACGGCATATTAGATCCACGTATCAAATTACATCGTAAAGAGGGGGATGCTTAATGGTTAAAACACAAGAGAATGTATCCCCAGTAGAAATAAAGGATGAATGGTTTCGTCCAAAAGTAAAAGAAGAGGGAGAAGCCGAATCTGTTGTGAGACCTTCTTTGTCCTATTGGAAGGATGCTTGGAGACGGCTAAGGAAAAATAAGCTTGCAATGGGAGGACTGCTCTTTTTAGTTCTTCTCACCCTGTTTGCCATATTCGGTCCGATCTTTTCACCATATGATATGGATGAAGTAAATTATCCAAAGCAAAACCAAGGTCCATCAGCGGAGCATTGGTTCGGCACGGACGAGGCAGGTCGAGATGTTTTTACAAGAACATGGTACGGAGCTAGGGTTTCGTTATTTGTAGGGGTAATGGCTGCATTAATTGATTTCTTTATTGGAATTATTTATGGAGGCTTTAGCGGTTACAAGGGCGGCAGAGCAGATGCGATCATGATGCGCATTATTGAAGTGCTTTATGGTCTACCACATTTATTGGTAGTTATTTTATTAATGGTTGTTATGGGTCCAAGTCTTACAACCATTATAGTGGCGTTAACTGTAACCGGATGGGTAGGTATGGCTAGGATTGTACGTGGTCAGGTATTACAGATAAAAAACTATGAATTTGTAACTGCATCCAAATCCTTTGGTGCAAAAAGCTCGAGAATCATACGGAAAAACTTATTGCCTAATACGATGGGTCCTATTATTGTCCAAATGACTCTTACTGTACCGAGTGCGATATTTGCAGAGGCATTTCTTAGTTTTTTAGGACTAGGAGTATCTGCACCCGCTGCCAGCTGGGGTGTAATGGCAAATGATGCCCTGCCGGTAATTTTATCTGGCCATTGGTGGAGGTTGTTTTTCCCAGCATTCTTTATCTCTGTGACAATGTTTGCATTTAATGTATTAGGAGATGGCTTACAGGATGCACTTGATCCAAAGCTTAGGAGGTAAGAATGGATGAATGAACATCAATTAGATCATGCAAAGGAACTTGCTCGAGGGAAAGTAGATGAAGTAGCTGCTTCCTTACAATCGGGTGACTCTTTAGCTAGGCCTAACGGTAAGAAAGCAAGAAAGAAGATAACGGATGAAAAAATATTACAGGTTAATAACCTACAAGTTTCATTTAAAACGTATGGGGGAGAAGTAGAAGCAGTCAGGGGAGTCAACTTTGATTTATATAAAGGTGAAACGTTAGCAATCGTTGGTGAATCTGGCTGTGGTAAGAGTGTGACCTCCAATGCCATCATGGGATTGATACCGGAGCCAGCAGGCAGGATTAAGAATGGTAGTATCTTATTTAAAAACAAAGAGCTTACGAAGCTAAGTAAATCAGAACTCAGAAAGATCCAAGGTATTGATGTATCCATGATTTTTCAAGACCCTATGACCGCCTTAAATCCTACGCTTACTATAGGGGAGCAGTTAACGGAAGGTTTGAGGACACATAAGAAGGTTGGCAAACAAGAGGCTAGGCTAAAGGCAATCGAAATGCTAAACCTGGTAGGCATCCCGAATCCTTCGGAAAGATTAAAACAGTATCCTCACCAATTCTCTGGTGGGATGAGACAGCGTATCGTAATCGCCATTGCTTTAATCTGCGATCCAGAACTGCTTATAGCAGATGAACCTACTACTGCCTTAGACGTAACAATACAAGCACAAATATTGGAGCTCTTTGAAGAAATTCAAAGGAAAACCGATATTTCAATCATTTTAATAACTCATGACCTAGGGGTAGTAGCAAAGATAGCTGATCGCATCGCGGTGATGTATGCAGGTAAAATTGTGGAGATAGGGGATAAAAGAGAAATTTTTTACACTCCACAGCATCCTTATACTCAAGGGCTTCTAAACTCAGTTCCACGTTTGGATTTAATGGATGAGGAGTTGCAGCCAATTGATGGAACACCACCTGACCTTTTCTCACCTCCTACTGGGTGTCCGTTTACTGCACGATGCAAGTTTGCCATGGAAGTATGTGATCATGTGTATCCATTTACAAGTAAGCTATCAGATGCCCATAAGGTAGATTGCTGGCTCCAGGATGACCGAGCAAAGGTTTTACAATTACAAAAGTAAAAGGGATGAGAGCGCGCAAGTGCATTCACATATACAATACAGAGGGGGAAACTAGGATGAAAAAATGGCTTTCATTATTAATTATGGCTTTGTTTGTTCTTGTGTTAAGCGCGTGTACAGCCAATGAAGAGGCTGGGAAGACACCGACCGAGACGGAGCCGACGACAACAAAGACGGACGAGGGTAAAGAAGAAGCTGCTCCAGAGGCAGAAAAAGTACTTAAGCTAAATAATGGCAATGAGCCAACGTCATTTGATCCATCGGTAGGGTTTGATGCAGTATCATGGAGCGCGTTAAACAACCTTATGGAGGGTCTAGTAAGATTAAATAAGGACCACCAAGCTGAAGAGGCTACAGCGGAGAAAATTGATATATCAGAGGATGGGTTAACCTATACTTTTACGATTCGTGAAAATGCAAAATGGTCCAATGGGGACCCTGTTGTAGCAGGAGATTTTGTTTATGGATGGTTGCATATGTTAAATCCAGAAACTGCTTCACCAGCAGCATTTTTGGCCTATTTTATTGAAGGGGCAGAGGCTTACAACAATGGAGAAGGAGCAGCTGATGCAGTAGCGATTAAAGCTGTTAGTGAGAAAGTATTTGAAGTTAAACTTGCAGCTCCCACTGAAGCGTTTTTAAATATTATCACGAACCCAAGCTTTTTCCCGGTAAACGAGAAGGTAGCTACAGAAAATCCTGAATGGTTTACAGAAGCAGAATCATTTGTTGGGAATGGTCCTTTTAAATTGGCTAGCTGGGATCATGATGTAAGCTTCACTTTTGAGAAAAACGAAAGCTATTGGGATGCTGAAACTGTGAAGCTAGACAAAGTCGAGTGGGCAATGATTGATGATTCGAATACAGAATATCAAATGTACTCAACAGGTGATTTAGATGTCTCTGGTGTTCCAGCAGAGCTTGCAGACCAATTAAAAGATGATCCGGAGTTAAAAAACGAAGACCAAGCCGGTCTGTATTTCTTCCGCTATAACGTTTCAATGGAACCATTTACAAACAAAAAAATTCGCCAAGCATTTGGTATGGCTGTTGACCAACAAGAAATTGTAGAGTACGTTACAAAAAATGGTGAGAAGCCAGCAGAAGGGTTTGTTCCATACGGATTTATTGGTCCTGATGGCAAGGAATTTAGAGAGACTGCTGGAAAGCTAATACAGCATGATGCGGAAAAAGCAAAAGCACTTTTAGCAGAAGGTATGAAAGAAGAAGGTTACACTGAACTACCTCAAGTAACCTTAACTTATTCAACAAGTGACACTCACAAGAAAATTGCAGAGGCACTTCAAAGTAAATTTAAGGAAGTTCTAGGAGTAGAAATAGCACTTCAAAATGTAGAGGCTAGCGTATTTGCTTCAGAACAAAAAGAGTTCAAATACATGTTATCACGCTCTTCCTTCTTATTTGACTATGCTGATCCTGTTAACGCATTAGAAAGCTTCATTACTGGTTCTTCTATGAATCGTACTACTTGGTCTAGCCCAGAGTTCGATAAAATGATTGCTGATATTAAAAATGAAACAGATGAGCAAAAACGTTGGGATATGCTAATAGAGGCTGACAAATTCTTAATGGAAGAAATGCCTGTTATTCCAATCCACTATTACAACCAAGTAACACTAGAGAAATCGAATGTTAAAGGTATTGTAAGACATCCAGTTGGATACATGGATTTAAAATGGGCAGATAAGGAATAAAAGTATTTATTCCCAAACAAAAGATGCGGCACTTTTGCAAGTGCCGCCCTTTTCTTTAAAAACAAAGGAGATTATACATATGAAAATAAAACCAAATAGATTGAAAAAAGGGGATACAATTGGAATTATTGCTCCAGCTAGTCCTCCTAACTTAGATCAACTGAAACGCTCCCTATCGTTTTTAGAGGAATTAGGATTGTCTTATAGGATGGGAAAAAGTGTAGAGCAAGTTAACGGGTATTTAGCGGGCACAGACGAAGAGCGACTAGAGGATTTACATGAGATGTTCGCAGACCCTGACATCAACGGAATAATTTGTGCTGGGGGAGGATACGGTGCTGCAAGGTATGCAGACCAGATCGATTATCAATTAATGAATGAAAATCCGAAAATTTTTTGGGGTTATTCAGACATCACTTATTTACATAGTGCAATGAATTTATATTCGGATATTGTCACATTCCATGGTCCCATGTTAGCTTCAGACGTGGGTAAAAGCACATTTAATGAGTTATCCAAAAAGATGTTTTATCAGCTGTTTCAGCCAATAGAGTTACACTACACAGAGGATATATCTCCTTTATCCATAGTTGCTCCTGGGGTAGCCCGAGGGGAGCTAGTTGGTGGAAATCTTTCTCTTCTTGCAAGCGGAATAGGAACCAAATATGAAGTGGATACAAATCGTAAGCTTCTGCTAATAGAGGACATTGGAGAAGAGCCATATAAGGTAGATGGAATGCTAAATCAATTACGTTTAGCTGGCAAGCTAGATGCTGCTGCTGGATTCGTCATTGGAGACTTCTGTGACGCGGAGCCAAGGAGAGGAAAAAAATCTCTCACAATGGATGAGGTTTTTGATCATTACTTAGGGAACTTAGGTAAACCAGCAGTGAAAGGTTTTCTTATTGGTCACTGTCAGCCTCACTTTGCGATTCCATTAGGAGTAGACGGTATGTTAAATACAGAGAACTTAACGTTATCTATATTACCAGGTGTAGAGTAGGAGGAAGATAGGGTGAAAATACAAGCTATTGAAACGTTTTATGTTGCTGTTCCACTGACCAAACCTTTCAAAACAGCATTACGTACAGTTACCACTGCTTTTTCTATTGTGGTGAAGGTAACCTCTGATGAAGGAAAGGTAGGTTACGGAGAGGCACCTCCTACTCATGTGATCACTGGTGACTCATTAGAAAGTATCCAATACGCGATAAACGAAATTATTTCTCCGCAGCTAATCGGACTTTCTTTACTAGAAAAGGAGACAATTTTTCAGAAGCTCCATAAAGCACTTGTCAGAAATACGAGTGCGAAAGCTGCAGTTGACATGGCAATCTTTGACCTTTTGGGTCAATATGCAGAGCTACCACTTTATCAATATTTAGGAGGCTATCGAAATAGCCTTACAACCGATTTTACTGTGAGTGTCAATGACCCAGCTGAGATGGCAGAGGATGCTGAGCGCTACGTAAGAGAAGGGTTTCAAATGCTGAAAGTAAAGGTAGGAATAGGTACGATACAAGATGATATTGAACGTATTGAGGCTATTAGGAAGCGAGTAGGAAAAGATATTAAAATAAGGCTCGATGCCAATCAGGGATGGAATGCAAAAGAAGCCGTCCGTGCTATAGGTACTATGGAAGATGCTGGGCTTAACATTGAGTTTGTCGAGCAGCCTGTACCTGCTGAGGATTTAGAAGGCTTAAAATACGTAACTGAACGAACAGCAACCCCTATTATGGCAGATGAGAGTGTTTTCTCGATTTATGATGCTAAGCGTTTATTAGAAATGCGGGCTGCCGACTTAATTAATATTAAATTAATGAAATCTGGAGGCATTTATCAGGCATTAAAGATTAATACATTGGCAGAGGCAAATGGTGTCACCTGTATGGTAGGGAGTATGATTGAAACTAAAATAGGTATAACAGCAGCAGCTCATTTGGCAGCGAGTCAGCCTAATATCCTTTTTTATGATTTTGATGCCCCTTTAATGCTAGCGGAGGACATTGTTACAGGCGGAATCGTCTACCAAGCTAGCACGATGACCTTTTCGAAATCCTATGGGCTAGGCATTGCGAGCGTTAAAATAGGGGAGGGACAAAAATGACAGTAGAAAAAAGTTATTGGGCTTGTGCAGTAAAGGTTGCGACGGTCTGGACAGAGCCAGCATCAGCTCGAGAAGTAGATGGTCCTGGAATATCCAATCCTGTACAGCTTGTTGAATGGCTAGAAGCTCTTCCATACAAGGAGCGACTAGCCCTTTGTGATGAAAACCGTGTTCAAACTCAGCTTCTTTATGGAGAGCCAGTTATAGTGGACGAGATAAAGGACGATTGGGCAAAAATAATTGCAGTCTGGCAGCCCTCTAAAAAAGATGAAAGAGGCTATCCGGGTTGGGTGCCATTGGCTCAATTGAAAGAAATAGCAGAGGCTGGCAACAAAGGAATTGTTCGAGTAAAGGGTACAAGAACGCAGCTATGGGATACAGAAGAAAAACCATTACTGATTCTACCTTTTAATACAATTCTACCTGTTCTAGCGGAAACTGATGATTTCTATAAGGTTCGAGCGCCACATGGAGAAGGGCTGCTCCGAAAAGAAAATGTACAATATGCTGCATCTAAGGAACAATTACCAAAACTCCCACTAGAGGAAACTGTGAGGCTGGGGGAAGCCTACTTAGACTTACCATATCTATGGGGAGGGATGTCTCCATATGGCTTTGATTGCTCAGGATTTTCATACAACATGTTAAAGGCGTGTGGCTATTTTATCCCACGCGATGCAAGTGACCAGGCGACAGAAGGTATAGAGGTCTCTAAGGATGAACCTTCTTCATGGAAAAAGGGAGATTTGCTATTTTTTGCAAATGACGAAGGCACAGGCTCAGTTCGTCATGTTGGATTTTACTATGGGAATGGTCAATTATTACATTCACCATCAACAGGAAAGTCAGTGGAAATTTTAGTATTAGAAGGCTCCAAGCTACAAAAAGAGATATGTGCTGTGAGAAGATATGCCGTTTAGGGGGGAAAGATATGACGGAGAATGTACTGTTATCTGTAAAGGATTTAAAGAGACATTTTGATATTGGTCAAGGCAGCACTTTAAAGGCAGTGGATGGGATTAGCTTTGATATTCTCAAGGGAGAAACATTTGGCTTGGTAGGGGAATCGGGCTGTGGTAAATCTACTGCTGGACGTACTATCCTAGGTCTGTATAACCGTACTGAGGGAGATGTTCTATTCGAACAAAAGAATGTACATGAAATGAATGATAAAGAACGCAAAGATTATTTGAAGAAAATGCAAATGATTTTCCAAGATCCCTACGCATCTCTAAATCCTAGGTCCACAGTTCTCGAAATTATTGCAGAGCCTATCGAAATTCATAAATTATATAGCTCTAAAAAAGAGGTTAGAGAAAGAGTTTACGAGTTGTTAGAAGATGTCGGACTAAATCGAGATCATGCTAATAGGTACCCACATGAATTCTCAGGCGGACAAAGACAACGTATAGGAATTGCGCGAGCCCTGGCATTAGATCCGGAATTTATCATAGCAGATGAGCCAATATCTGCATTGGACGTTTCTGTACAAGCTCAAGTAGTAAAATTATTACAGCGTCTTCAAAAGGAAAAAGGATTAACCTACTTATTTATTGCTCATGATCTATCTATGGTTAAATATATTTCTGATCGTATTGGGGTAATGTATTTAGGGCATATGGTTGAACTAACAACAAGTAGTCAGCTTTATGAAAGCCCATTACATCCTTATACTCAGGCATTGCTGTCGGCTATTCCAATTCCAGACCCTGATATTGAGGAATCCCGTCAAAGGATTATTTTACAGGGCGAGCTACCAAGTCCGATCAATCCACCTTCGGGTTGTGTATTCCGGACAAGATGTCCTCACGCGATGTCTATATGTGCAGAGAAAAAGCCGATCTGGAAAGAGCAGGAACCAGGCCATTTTGTTGCCTGTCATCTTTATAATTAATATGGGATTACACCAGTCTGATTGAAATGGATTGGTGTTTTTTTATTTTGATTTATAGCTATGTAGAAGGAAAACAAATTAATTTAGAATATTATAGAACTTATTCAAATTTGAGACGTATAAGTTAATGGAGATCAAATTAGTGATAAGGAAGGTGAGTTAATTTGGAACAAAAAACAATAGTACGGTTACAAAATCTTTCTAAAGTAATCGGGACAAAGAAAATTATCGACGACCTGACATTAGACTTGTATTCTGGGCAAATAACTGGATTCCTAGGGCCGAATGGAGCAGGGAAAACAACAACTATCCGGATGATGACTGGTCTTATGAAGCCAACATCAGGGGAGGTTTTTATAGAAGGAAAGCCTCTGTCTGAGGATTTTGAGGAGTCCATGAGTAAGGTAGGGGTAATTGTAGAAAACCCTGAAATGTATAAATACATGAGTGGATATAAAAACTTAGTTCATTTTGCACGAATGAATAAGCATATAACAAAAGAACGCATTGACGAAGTAATTGCTCAGGTAGGACTTCAGAAGCGTATTCATGAAAAGGTATCTACTTATTCATTAGGAATGAGACAGCGTCTTGGCCTAGCGCAGGCAATTTTACATAAGCCTAAATTTTTAATTTTAGATGAGCCTACCAATGGTTTAGATCCTGCAGGGATTCGGGAATTCCGCACGTACTTAAAAAAGATTGCCGTAGAAGATGGTGTAGCTATCTTTGTATCAAGCCACCTACTAGCAGAGATAGAATTAATGTGTGATCGGATTGCTGTTATTCAAAACGGAAAGCTTTTATCTATCCAAGAAGTAAATGAACAGCAGAAATCTTATTATTACATCGAAGCATTTGAAAAAGAGAAAGTAGTAGATTTCTTTAAACATAAAGAGATTACTCTGGAGGCTCAAGGAAGCGGTTTTGTAATCCCGCTTAATAAAGAGGAAGTGCCTGCATTAGTTGCAGAAATGATTGCGAATGGCCTGCAAATCTATTCCATCACTCCAAATAGAAAAACATTAGAAGATCAATTCTTAGAAATTACAGGGGGTGGACAAATTGCTGAATCTCGTGCGAAATGAGTGGTTAAAACTATGGAGTAAAAAAGCAACCTGGATTATGGCTATACTGCTCGTATTAGTAATGCTTGGCTCTGCTGGTTTTGTTAAATGGATGAATTCCTTGGAAGTAGGACAGGACGAATCAGGAGAAACTATTACAGTTAGTCAGATGGCTGCTGGCTCAGAGGATCCAGAAATAACTAAATATAGACTGGATAACGACCTTTCACCGATTATTGATAATAGCGCGCAAGGCTTTTTCACTGGCCTTCCTGGTATGATGTCAGTTGTTACATTACTTACAGTAGTTGTTGCAGGTGGTATAGTAGCCTCTGAATTTTCTCAAGGAACGATTAAAATGTTATTAACAAGACCAGTGAAACGTTGGAAAATTCTAACGTCTAAACTTTTAACGGTTGGTTTATTTGCAGTAGCAATGACTGGTATTCTTCTTATTTCAGGTATTATTTTTGGATATATATTCTTTGATAATGTACCAGGAACCCAATTAGAGTTAGTAGACGGTGCTGTAGTTGAAGTTTCATTCTGGGGTAGATTATTACTGTTAACTGCTTTGGCGCTAATCAATGTATTAGTGATTGGAACGCTGGCCTTTATGATTGGCTCTGTTTTCCGTTCGAGCTCATTGGCAATAGGGATATCTATTTTCTTGATGTTTACAGGAGTACAATTAACCGGAGTTCTAGCGATGTTGGAAATAGAATTTTCGAAGTACATTTTATTTGCTAATACAAATTTAAGTCAATTTATCGGAACAAAAGAGCCGCTCCTTGAAAGTATGTCTATGGGCTTCTCCATTGTCGTGATCGCTGTATATCTAGTGATATTCCTAGTGACGAGCTACTGGTCATTTACAAAACGTGATGTGACGGCATAATTGCCTATTGCATATTTCAAAAACTTGTAGTATTCTGAATTTAACTTAAAGAAAGAGGTGAGGCATTATGGCTATTGTATATAATTCGATTCGAATCAGTAAGTTCATGATGTCTCACCCTGTTATTTTCTAAAACGTAGGCGGAATAGGTATTAGTTTGATTGTACACAGACAATCGAGCTTATTTCTTCATACTTTTTGAAATTTCTTTACTAATGAACGGGAGACCATGATTGCTGATTCGAGCAATCATGGTTTTTTTGTTGCCCAGTAATTCGCTTAATACAATGGCGATTCAAATATTTTAATGGGAAAATTAGGAGGAAATTGAAATTGAATTTAATCGAACAGTATGGATGGAATAGTAAATGGGAAGAAAAGATGTCGAACGATGGGTTAGTAGGTCGAGTTTTACTCGAGCATAAGCATTCTTATCGAGTTATTACGAATGAAGGTGAGTGGCTTTGCTCTCTTTCGGGTAGATTTAAATTTGATCATGATCGAGAAGCTTATCCAGCAGTAGGAGATTGGGTGGTTTTAGAGCAGATGCCCGGAGAAGATAAAGGTATTATTCAACAGGTTTTACCGAGGCAATCCCAATTCTCAAGAAAAGTGGCAGGTACAACAACAGAAATCCAATTGGTAGCAGTGAATGTAGACTATGTATTTTTAGTGATGTCACTCAACCATGATTTTAATGTAAGAAGGTTAGAGCGCTACCTACTTGCAGCTTGGGACTCTGGTGCTACACCTGTCGTGGTGCTAACGAAAAAAGATGCTTGTGAACAGGTGGATTATTTCATCAGTGAAGTCGAAACGATTGCATTCGGAGTAGACGTTTTCGCAGTATCTAGTGTTACTGGAGAAGGTATAGAAGACTTAGCTGCTCTCCTGGTCAACGGGAAAACGGGTGCATTACTAGGTTCTTCAGGTGTAGGGAAATCCTCATTGATCAATGCTCTATCTGGTGAGGATGTAATGGAGGTTAGCGATATTCGAGCTGATGACAGTAAAGGGCGTCATACCACCACTCATAGAGAGCTTTCCTTGTTACCTGGAGGGGGACTATTAATTGATACCCCGGGAATGAGAGAGTTCCAGCTCTGGGATTCTAGCGAGGGAATTAGCAACAGTTTTCAGGATATCGAAGAACTTGCTATCGACTGTCGATTTAGAGACTGTCAGCATAAAAAAGAACCGGGCTGCGCCATTCAAGAAGCCATTCAAACTGGTTTGCTAAAAGAGGATCGATATGTAAGCTATGTGAAATTATTGCGTGAGCTTGCCCATATCGAGCGAAAAAACAACTTAGCTGCGCAAAAAACAGAACGTGATAAATGGAAGCAAGTAGCGAAGACCCAAAAAACTAATAAGAGAAGAAAAATTTAATAGAGGTGCATATGATTCGATTAATTGATCACCAAAAGCATTCTATAGCAGAGGAAATGCTCGAAATACAGCTTCCGGCTTACCGCAAGGAAGCAGAGATTATTGGTTTCGAAGGCATACCACAGCTTAAGGAAACAATCGAGGATATTAAAGTATCTAAAGAGATTTTTATAGGAAAGTATAATAAGGAGAACCTACTTGGTTTTATCTCCTATGAATATGAGGGAGACGTACTAAATATTTGTAGGTTAGTTGTCCACCCAAATTATTTTAGAAAAGGGATAGCTTCTGAGTTGCTCCAGCATGTTTTGAGCGCTACTCCAAAAGCTGTAAGTATAGTAGTTTCTACCGGTGCAAAAAATATACCAGCTCTTACTTTGTATGAAAGACATAACTTTTTCAAAGTACAGGATATTGAGGTAGAACCAACAATTTTTATTACACAGCTTAAATACAATTCATAAATATAAGAATATAAGTTTTCATTTTGATACACCCTAAAACTACTGACAATAAATGTTGGTAGTTTTTTTGTTTCTTTTATGCTAGGCAAATCAATTGCACAACCAAAAAATTCATTATATAATATAGTCAAAGATAGTCAAAGTCAGTTTTTGTGAGAAGAGGTGAGAGAAGATGAAAAATATATCTGACATTATTGAAGGTTATTTGAAGGCAATTATCGAACAAGAAAGTAGAGGGCAAATTGAAATCAAAAGAAGCGAGATCGCAGAAAAATTTCAATGTGTACCCTCACAAATAAATTATGTAATAAACACCCGATTCACACTGGATCGTGGATATTTGGTGGAAAGTAAGCGTGGTGGTGGTGGGTATATTCGAATTCTCCGCGTTCGAGCCCACACAAAAGCTGAATTAATTGAGCATATAATACAAAGTCTGGAAGCAGGAGCATCTGCATCCACTACAGAGGATATTGTTTTTCGTTTATTGGATGAAGAGGTTATTACTAAAAGAGAGGCAAAGATAATTTTAGCAGCTCTAGACAGAACAACTTTAGCCATCCCACTACCAGCAAGAGATGAGCTACGAGCACGTATACTGTGTGCCATGCTTTTAACTCTAAAATACGAAAAAAGTGAAAATTGAACGGGGTGTTGATAAGGTGATTTGTGAAAATTGTAAACAACGGCCAGCTAAAGTGACGGTTACACAAGTGCATAACGGAGAACACTTTGAAAGACATTATTGTGAGGTCTGTGCCAATAGCCTCCACCCGTTTTATGTTGAATACAAACAAGACCCATTATCTCTTCATCAGCTTCTATCTAATTGGTTTAACCAAGCAGATCAGATAGTTCAACAAAAACAACAAAAAACACTTGAATGTGATGAATGTGGTTGGTCTATTGAGAGATTTCTAGAAGAAGGTAAGTTTGGATGCGCTTCATGTTACGAAAGCTTCCGTCCTCATTTACCTCAAGCCCTAAAACGTCTACACAATGGCAACACTACACATATTGGAAAAGCACCAGGGCGACTTGGTGAAAAAATAGCTTTAAAGAAACGAATTGAAGCAATTAGGGCTCAAATGAAGCAGGCAGTTGAGCAAGAGCAATTTGAAGATGCGGCGAAATTAAGAGATGAAGTCAAAGAACTTGAACAGCAACTTGTCGGAGGAGGTGACGATTCACATGTCGATTGAGAACTTTTTAGATAATTCCAGATCTAGTTGGATGGAAGGAGAAGGAGAACATTCTGACATCGTGATGAGCACCAGAATTCGCTTGGCGAGAAACCTAAATGGTTTTCGCTTCCCTCTAGCATTTACAGAGGACGAAGCGCATAAAATTGACCAATCTGTATCATCCACACTGTTAGATGCAGATGAAGAATTACAGAAAAATTTTACATCTGTGCACATTAAAGATGTATCTGAGCTAGGACGTCAAGTCTTGGTTGAAAAACATTTAATAAGTCCTAAGCTCGCAAATTCACCAAATACGGGATCTGTCCTTTTATCAGAAGATGAGTCTGTTAGTGTCATGGTGAATGAAGAGGACCATATTCGAATTCAATGCCTATTTCCAGGACTCCAAATCCAACAAGCTTACGAACGGGCAGATACAATAGATCGTTTATTAGAAAAGGAATTACCATATGCATTTGACGAACAGTTTGGTTATTTAACAAGCTGCCCTACAAACACTGGAACAGGACTTAGAGCATCTGTCATGATGCACTTACCTGCTTTAACAAAAACAAAGCAAATGAATCGAATCGTAACCATTATTTCTCGGCTTGGTATGGTCGTAAGAGGAATATATGGAGAGGGTAGTGAAGCGCTCGGCAATGTTTATCAGGTATCAAATCAAACGACACTTGGTAAGACTGAGGAAGATATACTTGCTGATCTTCAAAGTATAGCTGAACAAATTATTCAAAAAGAAAGAGAAGCAAGAGACGCACTTTTACAGCACTCCCCAAATACATTGGAGGATCGTCTTTACCGCTCGCTAGGAACCTTATCCTATGCTCGTCTAATGACCACAGAGGAGGCGGCAAGATGTCTGTCTGATGTGCGTTTAGGAATAGATATTGGACTTATTAAGGATATAGATATGTCCATCCTAAATGAATGTATGATCTTTATGCAGCCTGGTTTTTTACAAAAGTACGCTGGCACAACTTTAAATGCCACGGAGCGTGACATGTTTCGAGCTAAGCTGTTAAGGGAACGTTTGCAAAAAGGAGAAAAAGATAATACAAAAGGAGAGGAACCTGCATGATGTTTAATCGATTTACGCAAAGATCGCAAAAAGTTTTACAATTAGCTCAAGAAGAGGCAATTCGTTTAAAGCATGAATCTATTGGAACAGAACATATTTTACTCGGTCTCATCCGTGAAGGTAGCGGAATTGCCGCAAAAGCATTAGAAGCAATCGAAGTAGATCCTAAAGTAATAGAGGCAGGGATCGAGGAGCTGGTTGGAACTGGGGCAGAGGAAGTTGGTCCGATCGTTCACTATACGCCTCGTGCTAAGAAAGTCATTGAGCTTTCAGTAGATGAATCGAGAAAACTAGGTCACTCTTACATTGGGACAGAACATTTACTTCTTGCTTTAATCCGTGAAGGAGAAGGAGTAGCTGCAAGAGTATTGAACAATGCAGGTGTAAGCTTGAACAAGGCGCGTCAGCAAGTGCTTCAATTATTAGGAAGTTCCGATCAATCTCATAGCAATAGTAATAACAACGGAGTCGCTCCTGCTAGTACACCGACATTAGACGGGTTAGCACGCGATTTAACACAAATTGCAAGAGAAGGTACGCTAGATCCTGTAATAGGGCGTAGCAAAGAAATCACACGTGTTATTGAAATATTAGCTCGTCGTACGAAAAATAATCCGGTCCTAATTGGAGAGCCAGGTGTAGGTAAGACTGCTATTGCAGAAGGTCTTGCACAACAAATCGTACAAAATGAGGTTCCTGAAATTTTAAGAGATAAACGTGTAATGACTTTAGATATGGGTACTGTTGTAGCGGGTACTAAATATCGTGGTGAATTTGAAGACCGTCTGAAAAAAGTAATGGATGAAATTCGCCAAGCAGGAAATGTTATTCTTTTCATTGATGAACTTCATACCTTAATCGGTGCAGGTGGAGCAGAAGGGGCAATTGATGCTTCTAATATCTTGAAACCAGCACTGGCTAGAGGAGAAATTCA